>NZ_JAPVLS010000001.1:0-162190 GCF_027158125.1 Streptomyces sp. H39-C1 | reverse complement strand
GGCCCTTCCGCAGGTGACGCCGAGGTCAGAGGTTGACGCCGAAGTCCTGCGCGATACCGCGCAGCCCCGAGGCGTAGCCCTGGCCGACGGCCCGGAACTTCCACTCCGCGCCGTTGCGGTACAGCTCGCCGAAGACCATCGCGGTCTCGGTGGAGGCGTCCTCGGTGAGGTCGTAACGAGCCAGTTCGTTGTTGTCCGCCTGGTTCACCACACGGATGAACGCGTTGCGGACCTGGCCGAAGCTCTGCTGACGGCTCTCGCCCTCATAGATCGAGACCGGGAACACGATCTTGTCGACCTCGGGCGGAACGGTCGCGAGGCTGACCTTGACGGCCTCGTCGTCGCCCTCGCCCTCACCCGTGAGGTTGTCGCCGGTGTGCTCGACAGAACCGTCCGGGCTCTTGAGGTTGTTGAAGAAGATGAAGTGCTTGTCCGAGACAACCTTGCCGGTCGTATCGACCAGCAGCGCACTCGCGTCCAGGTCGAAGTCGGTGCCGGTCGTCGTGCGCACGTCCCAGCCCAGGCCGACGGTGACCGCCGTCAGTCCGGGGGCCTCCTTCGTCAGCGAGACATTGCCGCCTTTGGAGAGGCTGACACCCATGATGGACTCCCTGCTCAATCCGGCGCGGGCCGCGCCGCTTGACGATTCCTTTGCCCAATAGCTCCAACGGACACCACCCTGCCCCGGTTCCCGCCGGCCTGCCACCCTTGCGCGGCCGGTCCGCACCGGCCGCTCCGCCACTCGGCCGATCGGTGCCGATCCAGCGGCTCCGCGTGCCGGCGCCGGGCACCCGGCACCGGCACGCGGTTCAGCGCGCGCGGCCCGCGACCTGGTCGGCGGCCCAGCGGGCCCATTCCTCCTGCATGGCGGTGAAGCGCAGCCCGTACTCCAGGGCCAGCCGGCCGTAGACGGACGGCTGGTCGTCGCCCCAGTCCACCGCCGCCTCCAGCTCCTTCAGCGAGGCCCGGTGATCGGCCGCGCGGGAGGCCTCGTTCCCGAGGTACGCGCACGCCTCCACCGGAGTGAGCACGCCCAGGAAGAAGACCCGCAGCAACGTTTCGCTGCGGCGCACCCGGTCGGGTTCCGTCTCGGTGAGCCAGTGCCGCAGCTCGGCGAGGCCTTCGTCGGTGAGGGCGTACTCCTTGCGGCCGCGCGGTCCTTCCGCGGCCACTTCCAGCAGGCCCGTATCGGCGAGACGCCCCAGCTCGCCGTAGACCTGGCTCTGGGTCGCGGGCCAGACATTGGCGAGGGAGGTCTCGAACAGTTTCATCAGGTCGTAGCCGCTGGCCGGACGTTCGACCAAGAGGCCCAGCAGTGCGTGGCGGAGGCTCATGTGGTCCATCCTACCTTCCACTCTTGACACGTCAATGCTGGACGTTCTACTTTTGACACGTCGGAAATGGAATACCGGAAACCCGGACACCAGACCGGACCACTGGAAGGCTTGTCATGAACTACCTGCGCGGCTTCATCCCCTGGATCGCCTTCGCCGCCGTCTCCTCGGCCGGCTGGCAGTGGGGAGCCCTCACCGGTCTTGTCCTCGGCATCTGGCTGCTGATCCAGAACCGCAAGGCGGGCATCGCCGCCGAGTCCCAGATCCTGGAGTTCAGCACGATCGCGTTCTTCGCGGTCCTCAGCGTGGTCGCCTTCTCCCGTCCGGACTCCGGCCTGGAGGACTACAGCGGGGCGCTCTCGCTCGGCTGGCTGGCCGTCACCGCCTGGGCCACCCTCGCCGTCCGCCGCCCCTTCACCACCGGCATCGCCAAGCGCCAGGCGCCGCCCGAGGTGTGGAACACCCCGGTCTTCCGCCGGATCAACGTGGTGATCACCGCCGCCTGGGCCGCCGCCTTCACCGTGACCGCCGCCGTACTGATCCCCATCTACGCCGCGGACCTGGGCAGCGGTGTCTCGATCCCGGTCCAGGTCGCCGGCTTCGTGGTCCCCGCGCTCTTCACCGCCCGTTACCCGGACCGCGTCCGGGCCCGCCTCTCCGAGCCCGGCACGCAGGAAGGCTGACCCCGCATGACCCAGCAGCCCGCCGTCGCCCCGCACCTGTCCGGCAACTTCGCCCCCGTCGCGGAGGAACTGACCGCCTACGACCTGCCGGTCACCGGATCGATCCCACCCGAGCTGACCGGCTGGTACTTGCGCAACGGCCCCAACCCGCAGGACGCCGCCTCCCCGCACTGGTTCTTCGGCGCCGGGATGGTGCACGGCGTCCGTCTGGAAGGCGGCCGCGCCACCTCGTACCGCAACCGCTGGGTCCGTACCTCGACCTTCACCCACGGCGCCCGGATCTATGACGACCAGGGCAATCTGGATCTCACGGCCGGCCCCGCCAACACCCACATCGTCCGGCACGCGGGCCGCACCCTCGCCCTGGTCGAGGCCTCGTTCCCGTACGAGATCGACTGCCGCCCGGGGCATGAGCTGGAGACCGTCGGACCGCACGACTTCGGCGGCCGGCTCGAGACCCCGATGACCGCCCACCCCAAGACCTGCCCGACCACCGGGGAGCTGCACTTCTTCGGTTACGGCGGGCTCACCGCGCCGTACCTCACGTACCACCGGGCCGACGCCTCCGGCGAGTTGGTCGTCAGCCGCCCCGTGGACGTCCCGGCGCACACGATGATGCACGACTTCCATCTCACCGCCTCCCACGTGGTGTTCATGGATCTGCCCGTGGTCTTCAACCTCCAGGAGGCCATGCGCCCCGGCGGCGGCATGCCGTACCAGTGGGACCCGGCCTACGGCGCCCGGCTCGGCGTGCTGCGCAGGGACGATCCGTACGGCGTCGTCCGCTGGTTCCCGATCGACCCCTGCTACGTCTTCCACGGGCTCAACGCGTACGACGAGGGCGACGGTGACCGGATCGTCCTGCACGTCACGCGCTATCCGCACCACTACGCGCCGGATCTGGTCCACCGGCCCGCCACCTTGTGGCGCTGGACGCTGGACCTCGTGACGGGCACCGTCGCCGAGGAGCAGATCGACGACCGGCCGTGCGAGTTCCCCCGGGTCGACGACCGGCTCGCCGGACAGCCGGCCCGGTTCGGCCATGTCACCACGGCCGAGGGTCTGGGACGCGGGCCGGTGGCCGGCGCCCTGGTCCGCTACGACCTGCGGACCGGCGGCGTCACCAGCCATGAGTTCGCGCCCGGCCGCACCCCCGGCGAAGCCGCCTTCGCCCCGGTGGACGACCTCGCGGGCGGCCCCGGCTGGCTGCTCACCTATGTGTACGACGCCGGCACCGGTACCAGTGACCTGGTGATTCTGGACGCCGAGCACCTCGCCGCCCCGCCGGTCGCGACCATCCACCTGCCCCAGCGGGTGCCCTACGGATTCCATGGCAACTGGCTTCCCGACCAGTGAGCGGCCCTCTGGAACCGGCCGATGGCGATACCGAACCTGTCTCATTTCCAAGATACGGAAACAATATTCCGAAATAGGCCGCAGAATCTGGGTATGCAGACACAGGCCGTGCCGGCGCGGGAAGCCACCCCGCCAGCTGTCCCGCCGCTCAGGAAAGCCGCCGCCGAACTGGTCGGCACCGCCGCCCTGGTGGCCGTCGTGGTCGGCTCCGGCATCCAGGCCACCCGCCTCAGCCACGACGTCGGGGTGCAGCTGCTGGCCAATGTGCTGGCCACCGCCCTGGGACTCTGGGTGCTGATCACCCTCCTCGCCCCGGTCTCCGGCGCGCATCTCAACCCCGTGGTCACCCTCGCCGACTGGTGGACCGCACGCGGCGGCCCGACCGCGTACGGCGCCCGGACCGTGGCCCTCTACGTCCTCGCGCAGACCACCGGCGCCATCGCCGGATCGGTGCTCGCGGACGCCATGTTCGACCGCCCGCTGATCAGCTGGTCCACCCACGACCTGTCGGCCGGGCATCTGCTGCTGGGCGAAGTCGTCGCCACCACCGGACTCGTCCTGCTCGTCACCGGCCTGGTCCGCAGCGGCCGTACGCAGCTGGCACCCGTCGCCGTCGCGACCTATATCGGCGCCGCCTGCTGGTTCACCTCCTCCAGCTCGTTCGCCAACCCCGCCGCCACCGTCGGCCGCTCCTTCAGCGACACATTCACCGGCATCGCCCCCGGATCACTGCCCGGCTTCATCGCCGCCCAGCTGACCGGAGCCGTCCTCGGACTGGCCCTGGCCACCGCGCTCTTCACCCCGAAGAAGCCCTGAGGGAGCCCCCGTGGCAGCCAGGACCGGGTCTTGATGAAGAACTGAATCACTGCTTCACTTCTACGCATGCCCTACCGCAGGACCCCCACCATCCAGGCGCGCCTCGACGCCCAGCGCGACGCCGTACTCCACGGAGCGGTCGAGCTGCTCGCCGAACGCGGATACGCCGCCTGCTCGGTGGCCGCGGTCGCCGAACGGGCGGGTATCGCGGCCGGCAGCGTGTACCGCTCGTTCCCCAGCAAGGCCGAGCTCGTCGCGGAGCTGTTCCGGGTGGTCTGCAGCCGGGAGGTCGAGGCCGTCCGGGCCGCCGCCAACCGGCCCGCCGACCTGCCCGACCGGGTCGCCGCGATCATCGAGACCTTCGCCGGACGGGCCCTGAAGTCACCGCGGCTGGCCTACGCCCTGCTCGCCGAGCCGGTCGACGCCGCCGTCGACGCCGAACGGCTCGTCTTCCGCCGCGCGTTCCGCGATGTGATCGCGGAACAGATCGCCGCCGGCGTCGCCTCCGGACGACTGCCGGCCCAGGACCCCCAGCTCACCGCCGCCGCCCTGGTGGGGGCCGTCGGAGAAGCCCTCGTGGGGCCGCTCGCCGACGGCGGCGCACCCGACGACCTGATCCCCGCCCTCGTCTCCTTCGCCCTACGCGCTCTGGGAGGACGCAATGCCGCAGACTCATGAGGTCACCAACCAAGCACCGCCCCTGACCGGCCACGATGTCGCCGCCGACGCCACCCTCATCGAGGGCCTGCACCGCCAGGGCGCCGGCTGGTCCGAGGACTCGCTGCACACCCTGGGAACGCTCGCCGGCACCGAACACGCCCAGGAATTGGGCCGGTTGGCCAACGAGAACGAACCGGTGCTGCGCACCCACGACCGGTACGGCAACCGCATCGACGAGGTCGAGTTCCACCCCGCGTGGCACGAACTGATGGACACCGCCGTCAGCCACGGCCTGCACGCGGCCCCCTGGCGCGACGACCGGCCCGGCGCCCATGTCGCCCGCGCCGCCAAGCTCTACGTCTGGGGCCAGGTCGAAGCCGGCCACATCTGCCCGGTCTCCATGACGTACGCCGTCGTCCCCGCCCTGCGCGCCAACCCCGCGCTCGCCGCCGCGTACGAGCCGCTGCTCGCCGCCCGCGAGTACGACTTCGGGCTCCGCGCCCCGGCCGGCAAGCGCGGTCTCATCGCCGGTATGTCGATGACCGAGAAGCAGGGCGGCTCGGACGTCCGCAGCAACACCACCCGGGCCGTTCCGGCCGGTGGCGAGGCCGGCACGTACACGCTGACCGGCCACAAGTGGTTCACGTCCGCGCCCATGTCGGACCTGTTCCTGACCCTCGCGCAGGCCCCCGGCGGCCTCTCCTGCTTCCTGCTGCCGCGCGTCCTCCCCGACGGCACCCGCAACCGCATCCAGCTGCAGCGCCTCAAGGACAAGCTCGGCAACCGCTCCAACGCCTCCGCCGAGATCGAGTACGACGGCGCCCTCGGGTATCTCGTCGGCGAGGAGGGCCGCGGGGTCCGCACCATCATCGACATGGTCAACCTGACCCGTCTGGACTGCGTCCTGGGCACCGCCACCGCCATGCGTGCCGGGCTGATCCGGGCCGTCCACCACACCGCGCACCGCTCGGCGTTCGGTGCCCCGCTCATCGACCAGCCGCTGATGCGCAACGTCCTGTCGGACCTCGCCGTCGAGTCCGAGGCCGCCACCACCGTGGCGTTCCGGCTGGCCGGCGCCACCGACCGCGCGGCGCGCGGCGACGCCGCCGAGGAGTCCTTCCGCCGGCTGGCGCTCGCCGTCACCAAGTACTGGGTGTGCAAACGCGGCCCTGTGCACGCCGCGGAAGCCCTCGAATGCCTCGGCGGCAACGGCTACATCGAGGAATCGGGCATGCCCCGCCTCTACCGCGAGGCACCGCTGCTGTCGGTCTGGGAGGGCTCGGGCAACGTCTCCGCGCTCGACGCACTGCGCGCGATGGCCCGTCAGCCCGACTCCGTCGAGGCGTTCTTCGCCGAGATCGACCTGGCGGCGGGCGCCGACCGGCGGCTGGACGCGTCCGTGGCGGAGCTCAAGAAGGAGCTCGGCGACCTCACCGACCTCGAATTCCGCACCCGCCGCATCGTGGAGTCGATGGCGCTGGTCCTGCAGGGCTCGCTGCTCGTCCGGTACGGCAGCCCCGCGGCCGACGCCTTCTGCGCCTCCCGGCTCGGCGGCGACCACGGCCGCGCCTTCGGCACCCTCCCCGCCGGCACCGACACCGCACCCCTCATCGACCGCGCCCGCCACCTCCTGTGACCGCCCCCGACGACGCGCCGGAAGACCCCGCCGACGCCCCGGTCCAGGTCGAGCGCGACGGCCCCGTCACCACCGTCGTCCTGAACCGCCCCGGGGCGCGCAACGCCGTCGACGGCCCCACCGCCGCCGCCCTCGCCGCAGCCTTCCGGGACTTCGACGCCGACCCCGACGCCGCCGTCGCCGTCCTGTGGGGCCGGGGCGGCACGTTCTGCGCCGGCGCGGACCTCAAGGCCGTCGGCACCGCCCGCGGCAACCGGGTCGCCGAGGACGGCGACGGCCCGATGGGACCCACCCGGCTGCGGCTCTCCAAACCCGTCATCGCCGCGATCAGCGGCCACGCCGTCGCGGGCGGACTGGAACTCGCCCTGTGGTGCGATCTGCGGGTCGCCGAGGAGGACGCCGTCCTCGGCGTCTTCTGCCGCCGCTGGGGCGTTCCGCTGATCGACGGCGGCACCGTCCGGCTGCCCCGCCTCATCGGCGAGAGCCGGGCGACGGACCTGATCCTCACCGGCCGCCCGGTACCCGCCCCCGAGGCCCACGCCATCGGCCTCGTCAACCGCCTGGTACCCCCCGGCGAAGCCCTGCGGGCCGCCCGCGAACTCGCCGCCGACATCGCCCGCTACCCCGCCGCCTGCATGCGCGCCGACCGAGAGTCCACCCGCACCCAAGCCGGCCTCCCCGAACCCGAAGCCCTCCGCCAAGAACTCCACAACGCCTCCGCCGCCCTCGCCGGAATCACCGAAGGCGCCCACCGCTTCACCTCCGGCCTCGGCCGCCACGGCGACTTCGACACCATCTGACGACCCGCCGACGGTGATGTGCGGCACGAACAAGTGCCGCACATCACACCGACCCGCCGCACACCGGCCGGAGCACAGGACACCGAACCACCCGGACAACGAAAAACGGCCCCTCCGAGCGACTTTCGTCACTCCGGAGAGACCGTTCAACGGTTCTACTCTGTGCGCGAGGGGGGATTTGAACCCCCACGTCCCGAAGGACACTGGCACCTGAAGCCAGCGCGTCTGCCGTTCCGCCACTCGCGCAATAAGTGGCGCCGGTCGATGCTCCTTCACTCTCCGGACCGTGGTCCGGGCAGTGCGGGAGCGCCTTCCGACTCGAGAAGATTAGCACGGCGGCAGGGGTGGAATCACACCCGTTTCCGCCCGCCCACCGGGGCGGACACGGCCCGGGGCCGGAGCCCGTCCGGGTGTCGGGCTCCGAAGGCGTCCGCGCCGTGTACCCCGGCTCCCACCGGGCAGGGTTGTCCGGAGAGCACCGCGCTGTACGGCCGCGCCCCCGGTTGCGGGACACTGGACAGGAGCCGCATCTACCATCCGAGTGGACCGTGTGAGGGTTGACACTGCTCCGTCCCACGGGATCGGGGAACCAGCCGTTTTCCCGGCGCGTGGATACGATCAGTAAGCAGTATCGGAAGAGCCCGAGGAGGGAGGTGCCCCATGGGAGTAATGAAGCGCTTCGAGCAGCGTCTCGAGGGCTTTGTGAACGGCACCTTCGCCAAGGTGTTCAAGAGCGAGGTCCAACCGGTCGAGATCGCGGGCGCGCTCCAGCGTGAGTGCGACAACAACGCCACGATCTGGAACCGCGACCGCACTGTGGTGCCCAACGACTTCATCGTCGAGCTGAGCACGCCCGACTTCGAGCGACTCAGTCCGTACTCCGTGCAGCTCGGCGAGGAACTCGCCGGCATGGTGAAGGACTACGCCAAGCAGCAGCGCTACACCTTCATGGGCGGCATCAAGGTCCACCTGGAGAAGGCCGACGACCTCGACACCGGCCTGTACCGGGTGCGCAGCCGCACGCTCGCGTCCAGCGAGTCCCAGCAACCGCAGCCCCACCAGCAACAGCAGCCGCAGCCGATGCAGCGGCACGAGCCGCCGCGCACCGCGGCGCCGTATCGTCCCTCGGGACCGCCCCCGATGCCGGCGGGACCGCCTCCGGGCGGACGTGCCGGCGGACCGGCACCCGTGACGCGGCTGCCCGGCGCCGGATCGCCCTCGGGCGGTCCCGGCGGCGGCGCGGTGCGGCGCTGGATCGAGATCAACGGCAACCGGCACCAGATTTCCCGGCCGACGCTCGTTCTCGGCCGCAGCACCGAGGCTGATGTCAGGGTCGACGACCCCGGCGTCTCGCGCCGGCACTGCGAAATCAGGGTCGGATCGCCTTCCGTGGTCCAAGACCTCGGATCAACAAACGGCATTGTGGTGGACGGGCAGCACACCCAGCGCGCTACGCTCCGCGACGGCTCTCGCATCGTCGTCGGGAGCACCACCATCGTGTACCGGCAAGCCGAAGGGTGAAGCGGGGGCAATGTCAGAGCTGACCCTGACGGTCATGCGGTTGGGTTTCCTCGCCGTACTGTGGCTGTTCGTCATCGTCGCGGTACAGGTCATCAGAAGTGACCTGTTCGGGACCCGGGTGACCCAGCGCGCGGCACGGCGCGGGGCCGACCAGTCCCGCCCGCCGCAGCAGCGCCAACAACAGGCGCAGAACCAGCGGCAACAGCCGCAGAACAACCGACAGCGCCGTGGCGCCCCGACCAAGCTGGTCGTCGCCGAGGGCTCGCTGACGGGTACCACGGTCGCGTTGCAGGGCCAGACCATCACGCTCGGCCGGGCGCACGACTCAACAATCGTGCTCGACGACGACTACGCGTCCAGTCGGCATGCCAGGATCTACCCGGACCGGGACGGCCAGTGGATCGTCGAGGACCTCGGATCCACCAACGGCACTTATCTGGACCGGAATCGGCTGACCACGCCGACCCCGGTGCCGATCGGCGCGCCGATCCGCATCGGGAAGACCGTCATCGAGCTGCGGAAGTAGTCGCACAATGGGCGAGCGGAGCCAGCGAGCGAGAGGGTGGGCAGCGTGCGGATGTACCCGGAGCCGACGGGCGAGGTGCGCATGACTCTGAGCCTGCGTTTCGCCGCCGGTTCGCACAAGGGCATGATCCGGGAGGGCAACGAGGACTCCGGCTATGCCGGTCCGCGCCTGCTCGCGATCGCCGACGGCATGGGCGGCCAGGCGGCCGGTGAGGTCGCCTCGTCCGAGGTGATCTCCACCATCGTCACGCTCGACGACGACATTCCCGGTTCCGACATCCTGACGTCGCTCGGCACCGCCGTGCGGCGCGCCAACGACCAGCTGCGCGTCATGGTCGAGGAGGACCCACAGCTGGAGGGCATGGGCACCACGCTCACCGCTCTGCTGTGGACCGGGCAGCGGCTCGGTCTCGTCCACGTCGGCGACTCCCGCGCGTACCTGCTCCGCGACGGTCTGCTCACGCAGATCACGCAGGACCACACCTGGGTGCAGCGGCTCGTCGACGAGGGCCGGATCACCGAGGAGGAGGCCACCACCCACCCGCAGCGCTCCCTGCTGATGCGCGCGCTGGGCAGTGGCGAGCACGTGGAGCCGGACCTGTCGATCCGCGAGGTGCGGGTCGGCGACCGGTATCTGATCTGCTCCGACGGGCTCTCGGGTGTCGTCAGCCACCAGACGCTCGAGGACACCCTCGCGGGGTACCAGGCACCCAACGAGACCGTGCAGGAGCTGATCCAGCTCGCGCTGCGCGGTGGCGGCCCCGACAACATCACCTGCATCGTCGCCGACGTCCTGGACGTGGACGACAGCGACACGCTGGCCGGACAACTGAACGACACCCCGGTGGTCGTGGGCGCCGTCGCCGACAGCCAGCTGCCGCTCTCCGACCCGCGGCATCTGCAGACCCCGGCCGGCCGCGCCTCGGAGCTGGGCCGCACGCCCCCGCCGCAGCAGACGGGCCCCGCGGGCTCCTTCGGCCCGCCCGGCAGCGGCGATCCGACGATGGCCGGCGCGGCGCCGATGGGCTCCTTCGGCTCGTTCGACGACGCGGACCTCGACAAGCCGGTCAAGAAGCGCAAGTGGCTGAAGCGCTCGGTGATCCTGGTCGTCATCCTCGGCGTCATCGGCGGCGGCCTGTACGCCGGCTACCGCTGGACGCAGACCCAGTACTACGTCGGCGCCAAGGACCAGCACGTCGCCGTCTACCAGGGCATCGACCAGAAGCTGGCGTGGATCAGCCTGTCGAAGGTCCATCAGGACCGCCCCGAGATCGAACTCAAGTACCTGCCGGCCTACCAGCGCGACCAGGTCGAGGCCACGATCGCGCTGAGCAGCCTCGGCCAGGCCACCGACAAGGCCGACGAGCTGGCCAAGCAGGCCGACGTCTGCAAGAAGGTCGAAACGAGCAAGACCAACGCCGCGAAGGCCAAGGCCGCCGCGAAGGCGGCTCAGGACAAGCTGAACAAGCCGACCGGCACCGTCCCGACACCTGGCCCCACTGGCCCCACCCTCTCGCCCGACGAACAGAAGCTGGCCCCGCAGTGCGGCACCCAGCAGTAGTACGAGGAGGGGGCAGCTCTTCATGAGTGCCAGCAACACCAGCACCATCTCTTCCGTCGGCGCACCCAGCCGGCGCAACACCGAGCTCGCACTGCTCGTCTTCGCCGTTCTGATCCCGGTCTTCGCGTACGCCAACGTCGGCCTGGCCAAGGACGGCTCGCTGCCCGCCGGCCTGCTCGCCTACGGCCTCGGCCTCGGCCTGCTCGCGGGCATCGCGCACCTCATCGTGCGGAAGTTCGCGCCGTACGCGGACCCGCTGATGCTGCCGATCGCGACGCTGCTCAACGGCATGGGTCTGGTGTTCATCTGGCGGCTGGACCTGGAGCCCTCGCTGGGCAAGGCGATGGCGCCGACCCAGCTGATGTGGTCCACGCTCGGCGTCGCGCTCTTCGTCGCCGTGCTGGTCGTGCTCAAGGACCACCGGATCCTGCAGCGCTACACCTACATCTCCATGGTGGTGGCGCTGGTCCTGCTGATCATGCCGGTGTTCTTCCCCGGCATCAACGGCGCCAAGATCTGGGTCACCATCCCGGGTGTGGGTTCGCTGCAGCCCGGTGAGTTCGCGAAGATCATCATCACCGTCTTCTTCGCCGGCTACCTGATGGTCAAGCGGGACGCGCTGGCGCTCGCCAGCCGCCGCTTCATGGGCCTGTACCTGCCGCGCGGCCGCGACCTCGGCCCGATCCTGGTGCTGTGGGTGCTCAGCCTGCTGATCCTGGTCTTCGAGACCGACCTCGGCACCTCGCTGCTCTTCTTCGGCCTGTTCGTGATCATGCTGTACGTCGCCACCGAGCGCACCAGCTGGATCGTCTTCGGCCTGGTGCTGTCGGCCGCCGGCGCGGTCTTCGTCTCCACCTTCGAGCACCACGTCAAGGACCGCGTCGACAACTGGCTGAACCCGCTCGCGCTGGTCAACGGCGGGGTCACCGAGACCGCCCAGACGATGTACGCGTTCGGCTCCGGCGGCATGTTCGGCTCAGGACTGGGCCAGGGGTACTCCCGGCTCATCGGCGGTATCGCCCCGAAGAGCGACTACATCCTCGCCACCGTCGGCGAGGAGCTCGGCCTGGCCGGCCTGATGGGCGTCCTGCTGCTCTACGGGCTGCTCATCGAGCGCGGTGTCCGCACCGCCCTCGCGGCCCGCGACCCGTTCGGCAAGCTGCTCGCGATCGGCCTGTCGGGCGCCTTCGCGCTGCAGGTCTTCGTGGTCGCCGGCGGCGTCACCGGCCTCATCCCGCTGACCGGTATGACCATGCCGTTCCTCGCCCAGGGCGGTTCGTCCGTCATCGCGAACTGGGCCCTCGTGGCCATCCTGCTGCGCATCAGCGACACCGCGCGACGCCCGGCACCCAGCCCCGCCCCGTCAACCGATGCCGAACCGACCCAGGTGGTGCGCACCCAGTGAACAAGCCCCTGCGACGGGTCGCAGTCTTCTGCGGCCTGCTCGTCCTCGCCCTGCTGATCCGCGTCAACTATGTGCAGTTCGTCACGGGTGACGAACTGGCGAACGACAAGCACAACCGGCGCGTGAGCATCAACCAGTTCGCCCAGCCGCGCGGCGACATCGTCGTCGGCGACAAGTCGCTCACCGGCAGCGTCGAGACGCCCGGCAGCGACTTCAAGTACAAGGCGACCTTCAAGGACGGCCCCATGTGGGCCCCCGTCACCGGCTACGCCTCGCAGGCCTACCAGACGTCGTTCCTCGAAGGCGTCTACGACAAGTTCCTCACCGGCAACGACGACCGGCTCTTCTTCAACCGCACCATCGACATGCTGACCGGCAAGGAGAAGCAGGGCGGCAAGGTCATCACGACCCTGAACGCCAAGGCCCAGCTCGCCGCGTTCACCGGCCTCGGCAACAAGAAGGGCGCGGTCGCCGCGCTCGACCCCCGTACCGGCGCGATCCTGGCGCTGGCCAGCACGCCCTCGTACGACCCGTCGTCCATCGCCGGCACCTCCAAGAAGACCGACGAGAAGAACTGGCTGGCCCTGCAGAAGGCCAACAACCCCGACGACCCGATGCTCAACCGGGCGCTGCGCCAGGTCTACCCGCCCGGCTCGACGTTCAAGGTCGTCACCGCCGCCGCGGCGCTGGAGAACGGCCTCTACACCGACGTCGACGCCGAGACCAGGTCGCCACTGCCCTACAAGCTGCCGCAGAGCTCGCGGAACCTGGAGAACGAGGGCGACCTGCCGTGCAAGAACGCCTCGCTGCGGGTGGCCCTGAAGGTGTCCTGCAACACCGTCTTCGGCCGCATCGGTCAGGACCTCGGTAAGGACAAGATGCGCGAGGAGGCCGAGAAGTTCGGCTTCAACAAGGAGATCCTGACCCCGGTCCGCGCCGACGCCAGCGTCTACTCCAAGAACATGGACGAGCCGTCCAACGTGCTCTCCGCGATCGGCCAGTACAACACCGCGGCCACCCCGCTGCAGATGGCCATGGTCGCCGCCGCCATCGCCAACGACGGCAAGCTCATGCAGCCGTACATGGTGGACAAGCTGCAGGCGCCGAACCTGAACGTGATCGAGCAGACGAAGCCCGAGACGTACTCGCAGCCGGTGTCGGCCGCCAACGCCCAGAAGCTCCAGCAGATGATGGAGACCGTGGTCAAGGAGGGCACCGGCACGAACGCCCAGATCGACGGCGTCACCGTCGGCGGCAAGACCGGCACCGCGCAGAACGGTGTCGGCAACAGCAAGAACCCGTACGCCTGGTTCATCTCGTACGCCAAGACCGCCGACGGCTCCCCGGTCGCCGTCGCCGTCGTCGTTGAGGACTCCGACGCCTCCCGTGGCGACATCTCCGGTGGCGGCCTGGCCGCGCCGATCGCCAAGAAGGTCATGGAGGCCGTACTGAACAAGTGACGCGGGGAACGTGACGCACGTCACCCACCGGGCAGTTTCCACCCCATAACCACCCCATCGCCGCACGTGGCGATACCGGTCGGATATCGGGACCCGGTCACGTCCCGGATCCATCGAGCGTGCCGGGTACCGTATGCCCGAGCATCCACAGGGCACGGTTAGGGAAGGGCAAGAGCTATGGAAGAGCCGCGTCGCCTCGGCGGCCGGTACGAGCTGGGTTCGGTGCTCGGCCGCGGTGGTATGGCCGAGGTGTACCTCGCCCACGACACCCGGCTCGGCCGCTCCGTCGCTGTGAAGACGCTCCGGGTGGATCTCGCCCGCGACCCGTCCTTCCAGGCCCGGTTCCGCCGTGAGGCCCAGTCGGCCGCCTCCCTGAACCATCCGTCGATCGTCGCCGTGTACGACACCGGCGAGGACTACGTCGACGGTATCTCGATCCCTTACATCGTCATGGAGTACGTCGACGGCTCCACCCTCCGCGAACTGCTGCACTCCGGGCGCAAGCTGCTGCCCGAGCGCTCGCTGGAGATGACCGTCGGCATCCTGCAGGCCCTGGAGTACTCGCACCGCGCCGGCATCGTGCACCGTGACATCAAGCCCGCGAACGTGATGCTCACCCGCAACGGCCAGGTCAAGGTCATGGACTTCGGCATCGCCCGCGCCATGGGCGACTCCGGCATGACGATGACGCAGACCTCCGCCGTCATCGGCACCGCCCAGTACCTCTCTCCCGAGCAGGCCAAGGGCGAGCAGGTCGACGCCCGCTCCGACCTCTACTCGGCCGGCTGCCTGCTGTACGAGCTGCTGACCGTGCGCCCGCCGTTCGTCGGCGACTCCCCGGTGGCCGTGGCGTACCAGCACGTGCGCGAGGACCCGCAGCCCCCGTCGGTCTGGGATCCCGAGATCACCCCCGAGATGGACGCCATCGTCCTCAAGGCGCTGGCGAAGGACCCGGACTACCGGTACCAGTCCGCCGACGAGATGCGCGCGGACATCGAGTCGTACCTCGACGGCCAGCCCGTGGGGGCGACCGCCGCCATGGGATCCGTCGGCTACGGCGGGTACGGGGACGGCGCGGCGACCACGGCGCTGCCCTCGCAGAACCCCGCGACCTCCATGCTTCCCCCGGTCCGCGACGACGACGGGGGCTACGGCTACGACGACCGTCCCGACCGCCGCCGGCAGAAGAAGAACCACACCTCGACCGTGCTGCTGGTGCTGGCCGGCATCCTCGTCCTGGTCGGCGCGATCTTCCTGGGCCAGGCGCTGTTCAACAAGAAGGGCGCGCCGGATTCCCTGACGGCCCCGAACCTCGTCGGCAAGTCCTTCGCCGACGCCCAGAGCGCGGCCGCCAACCTCGACCCGGCCATCAAGGTCGTCAAGGGCGAGACCAAGTTCTGCGACGCCCAGCCGGCGAACTCGGTCTGCGACCAGCTGCCGAAGGCCAACGACCCGCTCGCGGCCGACAAGACGATCACGGTCTCCATCTCCAAGGGCGTCGCCCCGACCTCCGTCCCGGACGTCGTCAACGACAAGTTCGAGGACGCCAAGAAGACCCTTGAGGACAAGGGATTCCAGGTCAAGGAGGTGACCGAGACGTCCAACACCAAGGACGACGGCACGGTCACCAAGCAGGACCCCGCGGGCGGCACCCTCAAGCCGAAGGACACGGTCGTCACGCTGACCGTCGCCAAGAAGCCCGAGGAGATCACGGTCAAGGACGTCACGCAGATGCCCCTCGCCCAGGCGAAGCAGACGCTCATCGACCAGGGTCTGAAGGTGCGGACCCAGGACGAGGAGTCGGCCGACAAGCCGGTGGGCTCCATCATCCGGCAGGACCCGGCGGGCGGCAGCACGGCCCAACCGGACCAGACGGTCACCCTGTTCATCGCCAAGGCGCCGCAGCAGCAGAACCTCACCGTCCCCGGTGACCTGGTCGGCAAGACGCTGAAGGACGCCAAGAACCAGCTGGAGGGCATGGGCCTGAAGGTCCAGGTCCTCGGCCCCAAGAAGGACGACGCGGTCGTCGCCCAGTCCTTCCCGCAGGCGAACCAGCCCGTCCAGCAGGGCGGCACGGTCCAGCTCTTCACCACCGGTGGAACCGGCGGCGGGGACAACGGCGGCCTGTTCGGCAACTGACAGCGCCGGACCGGGCAGCAACCGGAGCACGAGCACAACGAGGGGGCCACGGACACCGCGTCCGTGGCCCCTTCGTGCTGCTGCTCCGTCTGTCAGCCCAGTTCGGCGGGCGGGGTGCGGTTCGCGTCGACCTTGTCGGTGCGGACCAGTTCGGCCCAGACCACGTAGCGGTACCGGGAGGTGTAGACGGGGGTGCAGGTGGTCAGGGTGATGTAGCGGCCCGGCTTCTTCCTGCCGGAGTCCGCCGGGATCTGGTCGATGACGCCGACGTTGTACTTCGAGGTCTCGTCGAGGACCGAGTAGACCTTGTAGACGTACCAGGTGTCCTTGTCCTCGAAGACGACCGGATCGCCGTTCCTGAGCTTGTCGATGTTGTGGAACTTGGCGCCGTGGCCGTCCCGGTGGGCGGCGAGGGTGAAGTTGCCCTGCTTGTCCCACGGCATGGCCGACTTGACGGGCTGGTCGTAGTAGCCGGCGACGCCCTCGTTGAGGATGTCGGTGTCGGTGCCCTTCTTGACCAGGACCTCGAAGTTCCTGCCCATCGCGGGGACATGGAGGAACCCGATGCCGTCCTTGGTGTCGAGGCCGCGGGGGCCGGGGGCGGCCCAGCCCTGCCGGACCTTGTCGCCGTCCCGCTTCGCGTGGCGATCGGCTATCACGTTCGTCCACCACAGCGAGTAGACGACGAACAGGGCGAGCACCAGCCCTGCGGTGATCAGCAGTTCACCGATCACACTGATGATGGCCGCGACCGGGCCCCGCCCGCCGCGATTGGTCGTCGTCACCGCTGTTCCGTTCTGTGGCAGTCCGTTGTCCGGCCGGGGCCGGTCAGTCGGGCAGCGCGGCAGGCTTGCCCTGACTGCGCGGCCGTTCCTCGACCATCTTGCCCCAGACGATCATCCGGTAGGTGCTGGTGAACTCCGGGGTGCAGGTGGTCAGGGTGATGTAGCGGCCCGGCTTGGTGAATCCGGAGCCCTGCGGGACCGGCTGGATCACCTTGACGTTCGAGGGGGAGGTGCTCGGCAGCACACTCGTCATCTCGTACGTGTAGTACGTGCTCTCGGTCTCGACCACGATCTTGTCGCCCGGCACCAGCTTGTTGATGTAACGGAACGGTTCTCCATGGGTGTTGCGGTGGGCCGCGAGCGCGAAGTTGCCCTGCTTGTCCCACGGCATCGCCGTCTTCAGCGCACCCGTGTAGTGGCCGATCATGCCCTTGTCCAGGACGCTGTGCTTGGAGACGCCCTCGGCGATCGGGGCCTTCACATCCAGTTTGGGTATGTACATGATCGCGAAGCCCTGGCCGGGGGAGAAGGCGTCGGCCTTGCGGTCGTCGTTCTTCTTCGCGCTCTTGTCGTTGTTCCACTGGTTCTGCAGCGCGCTGGTCGCACCGCTGGCCTGCTGATGGGCGCGGATGTTGGTCCACCAGAGCTGGTACGTCACGAAGAGCAGCATCAGCACGCCGACCGAGATGAACACCTCGCCGATCACCCGGCTGAGGATCACCGCGGCGCTGTCCTTGGCCGCCCGCTCCGCCCGTCGGGCCTCCAGGCGGGTCATGGGGACCGCCGGAGCCGCCTGGGCGCTCTCGGAGGCCGTGGAGGCGGTGGAGGCCCCGGAAGCCGCCCGGCCCCTGGCGCGGTGCCCAGCGCCCTGCTTGGCCGCCTTACGGCGCTCGGCACGGCCGCCGGGCGCCGGAGCACCCGTCGTGGGAGTGCCCGTCGGCGTGGCCGCGGTTTCGTCCGCGGCGCCGGTCGCGCCGGGTGCTCCGGTCCCGGCCGGCTCGTCCGGCGTTCCGTCCGGGCGCACGGCCGGGAACTGCTCCGTCTCGCCGGGCACGCCCCTGCGCCGGACCCTGGGGGGCGCGGGCGCGGGGGTGGGCGCCGGTACCGGCGCGGGCGCCGGAGTGGATACGGCGGGCCCCGCGTCGTAACCGCTGGCGTACCCGCCCTCGTACGTCCTGCCGTATCCCTCGTCGTACGCGGCGGGCGCCTCGTCGTACGCGGGCGGCGGCGCGGGCGCCTGCTGCTCCGGCGATACGGACGTCTGCTGCGGCGCCTGCTGGGACGCCTGGTGGGACGCCTGGTGCGGCATCTCGTGCGGGCGGAACCAGGGGGAGCCGATGACCTCCTGGCCCGCGTCGGAGGCGTCGGCAGGTGCCGGTGGTGCGGGTGTTGACGGTGCTGCGGGTGTGGGAGGGGGTTCCGCCGCTTCGGCCGGCGCCCGAAGCGGCCCGCGGCCCGGAAGGGGGTCGCTGAGCGGGTCCGCGAGCTGTCCGACCGCCACCGCGAACTGCCCCGTGTCCTCGTAGGACGGGGGCTCGTCCGGGCGGAGCCCGGTCACGCCCCGGCCCTGCCGACCACGGGCGCCAGTCCCGTCGAACGGTCGGGGGCGCCTTCGTCTCCGCACGCCACCAGCCAGTTGGCGAGCATCAGATGGCCCCATTCGGTGAGCACCGACTCGGGGTGGAACTGGACGCCCTCGACAGCCGCGTCACGGTGCCGCAGCCCCATGATGATGCCGCTGTCGGTCCAGGCCGTGACCTCGAACTCCGGCGGCACGGTGTCCCGTTCGACCGCCAGTGAGTGGTAGCGCGTCGCGGTGAAGGGCGACGGCAGCCCGGCGAACACCCCGGTCCCGGTGTGCGTCACGGCCGAGGTCTTGCCGTGCAGCAGCTCGGGCGCCCGGTCGACCAC
This sequence comes from Streptomyces sp. H39-C1, assembly GCF_027158125.1. NCBI lineage: Bacteria > Bacillati > Actinomycetota > Actinomycetes > Kitasatosporales > Streptomycetaceae > Streptomyces > Streptomyces sp. H39-C1. The sequence continues at coordinate 143,598 of NZ_JAPVLS010000001.1, read as the reverse complement.
GCCGCCGTAGGCGACGGCCATGGACTGCAGGCCCAGGCAGACGCCGAAGACCGGTACCCCGGTCTCCGCGCAGTGCCGGACCATGTCGATACAGACCCCGGCCTGCTCCGGCGCGCCGGGGCCGGGGGAGAGCAGCACCCCGTCGAAGCCGTCCTGCGCGTGCGCGAGCTCGACCTCGTCGTTGCGCAGCACCTCGCACTCGGCACCGAGCTGGTAGAGGTACTGGACCAGGTTGAAGACGAAGCTGTCGTAGTTGTCCACGACGAGGATGCGAGCGGTCATCGGACGGCGGCCATCCCGTTCGTCGCGTTCATACCGTTGTCCACGGTCACATCGTTGAACGGCAGCAGCGGTTCGGCCCACGGGAAGACGTACTGGAACAGGACGTACACGACAGCCAGGGCCAGCACGAGCGAGATCAGCGCTCTGAGCCACACGTTGCCCGGCAGATGCCGCCAGATCCAGCCGTACATGCGCTGCCTTCCTTCCCGGTTCCCCGGAACAGAGTAAGGGGAGATCGGCGGGACCGGTGGCCTACCCGGACAAACCCTTCGGCCGGCCCTGCTCGGCAGGGCTCACCGTCTCCAGGTGCGCCCAGGCGATGAGCCGGTGGCTGTGGCCCCACTCGGGGTCGCAGGTCGTCAGCGTCAGATAGCGGCCCGGCGCGGTCCAGCCGGACTCCCTCGGCACCGGGTCGATGACGCCGACGTCGGTGGGGACGGTACGGAAGGGGTCGCGGTCCAGGACGTACGTGTACCAGGACGTGCCGTCGAAGAGGTAGACGCGGTCGCCCTTGCGCAGCTTGGGGAAGTCCTTGAAGGGATCGCCGTAGGTGCGCCGGTGGCCGGCCACCGAGAAGTTGCCGGTCTCCCCGAGCCGCGCGGTGTCCGTGTAGTGCCCCAGCCCCTTCTTCAGCACGCCGGAGCCGGTGCCCTGCAGGACGGGCTTGTGCCAGCCGGAGCCGAGCCGGGGTATGTACATGACGGCGAACGACGTGCCGTTCCGGTACGGCGCCGGGGCCGCCGCAGGCGGGGCGGCGGACGGTGTGCCGCCCGTCGCGGTCGGGGCGGGGGTGGGTTCCGCGGGGGCCAGGGATCCGGTGGCCCAGGTGTTCTGCAGCCGGTCGAGCTCGCCGTTCATCGCGCTGTCCGCGCGCACGCCGGTCCAGAACAGGATGTAGACGACGAAGAGGACGATCAACGCACCCGCGGTGACGCACAGTTCGCTCAGCGTCCGCACCACCAGCCGGATCGCCATCGGCGCCCCCGCCCCCTCGCCCCGCCGCCGGTCGCGAATCCGGTCAGGAGACGGGCTTCGCGTAGTGGAGATCCACTGTGCCGGAGTAGCCGGGAAGAGTCACCCGGTTGTCCGCCCCCACTTTCCAGCCGAGCCCGTAGGCGTTGACGTACTGGAGGTAGTTCTGGATGGTCGCGTTCCGGTCGATGGCGGCGCGCAGCTTCTTCTGGTCACCCACAGCGGTGATTCTGTACGGCGGGGAGTAGACGCGGCCCTGGAGGATCAGGGTGTTGCCGACGCAGCGGACCGCGCTGGTGGAGATCAGCCGCTGGTCCATGACCCGGATGCCCACCGCTCCGCCCTCCCACAGCGCGTTGACCACGGCCTGCAGGTCCTGCTGGTGGATGACCAGGTCGTTGGGCTCCGGGTCGGGCACGCCGGGGACGAGCGCGGTGGCGTTCGGCGGGGCGTCGTTGAGGGTGACGTTCAGCGCCGGGCCGGTCAGCGCCTTCGTGCCGGCTTCCTCTTCGAGCGCATCGAGCTGCTTGCGGTTCGCGTCGGTGGCGCCGATGCCCTGGCGGGTGAGGGTGTCGACATCGTTCCGGACCGCGGTGAGCTGCTTCTCCAGCTCCTGGTTCCGGCTGCTCTGCTTGCGCACGTTGTCCGAGAGCTTGGGCAGCGGGTCGTCGCTGCGGATGTTGACGCCCTTGGCCGTGTCGAAGCTCATCCAGAAGATCAGTCCGGCGAGCGCGAAGACTCCCGCACTGAGCGTCCGCAGTACTACGGTGCGGGTGGAAGGACGAGCGGGAGAAGGACGGGAGGAGGGCGCGTCGCCGGAATCGGTCACCGTACCCTTGTCTCCTTCACACCCGAGGAAGCACTACGCTAACGGACGCCCGTCCGCGGTGGTGCCCCCACCCGCCCGGCCAGCCTCACATCCCCGACATCCCCGCGCGGTTACGCAGCGCATCGACAGGAGAGTCCCTCGTGCCGAAGTCACGGATCCGCAAGAAGGCCGACTTCACTCCGCCGCCGGAGAAGACGCAGTCGATAAAGCTCAAGTCCGGCTTCAACTGGGTCGCGCCCCTGATGCTGGCGCTCTTCGTCATCGGCCTGGCCTGGATCGTCCTCTTCTACGTCACGCAGGGCAGCCTGCCGGTCGACGCGCTGGGGAACTGGAACATCGTGGTGGGCTTCGGCTTCATCGCGGGCGGATTCGTGGTCTCCACGCAGTGGAAGTAGCCGGCTCCCGAGCTGGCCCGGACGGTTCTCCCCAGAGTTGTCCACACGGTTATCCACAGTGGGGAAAAGGTCGGAAGATCTGTGGATAACCTCTACGAGGTTGACGCCGGTGTGACCGGTGGCCGATGTGTCGGCCACCGGTCTTTCGTTGATCTTGCAGGGAAAACACGATGCGGTGACCGCACGCACACACGTTCCCCACAGGGTGCACAGGATCGGGTACTCGTTGTGGATAACGTCTGATCAACGCCAGTGGTAACGCCCTTCAGGCGGTGATCTGAGCCACGGCGATCCAGCTGGCCACGAGGGTGGCCGCCAGCACCGCCGCACAGGTCCCCCACTGCACCAGATCGCGCCGCTCGCGCGGTGCGTACGCCATCCCGATCGCGATCACCGTGCCGGCCGCGAGGCCGCCGAGGTGGCCCTGCCAGCTGACGTTCGACCAGGTGAAACTGAAGAACAGGTTCAGCCCGAGCAGGATCAGGATCGGCCGCATGTCCATCCGGCTGCGCCGCATGAAGACGGCGGTGGCCCCGAAGAGGCCGAAGATCGCCCCGGAGGCCCCCAGCGCGCCCGGGTACGGGGCGAGCAGCAGGACCAGAGCGCTGCCGCCGAGCCCCGAGATCAGATACAGCGCCAGATAGCGGGCCCGGCCGAGCGTGGCCTCCAGCGGCGCACCGATCCACCACAGCGTCAGCATGTTGAAGCCGATGTGCCAGTACTCCTGGTGCGCGAAGACCGAGCTGATCAGGCGGTACCACTGGTCGGGGCCCTCGGACACGCCGATGCAGTACTGCCGCACCACGGGGTCGCAGTACGCGTACAGCGACAGGTCACCGGCGAGCCGGTCGCCGAGCGCCTGCACCAGCACGAAGACCGCCAGGTTCAGCCCGATGAGGATCTTCGTGACCAGGTGCGGGTCGGCGGCCACCGTGCCGCCCACGACCGTACGCGGCGCGGGTGTCGTCCGCCGGGCCTCGCCCAGGCACTCCGGGCACTGGAAGCCCACCGAGGCGCTGACCATGCACTCCGGGCAGATCGGCCGCTCGCAACGGGTGCAGCGGATGCCGGTCTCGCGATCGGGGTGCCGGTAGCAGCAGACCGCCTGGTCCATGAGGTCCTCTTCCTGGGGACGCGCGTCGCCCTGCCCCTCCATACGGACGGGCAGGGCGCAGTGTTCCCGAAGAGTACGGCGCGATCAGCCCTCGCGGGTCTCGATCACGACCGACTCGATCACGACGTCCTGCACCGGGCGGTCGGTGCGCGGGTTGGTCGGGGTGGCGATGATCGCGTCCACGACCTTCTGGCTGGCCACGTCGGCGACCTCGCCGAAGATGCTGTGCTTGCGGGTCAGCCACGTGGTCGGGGAGACCGTGATGAAGAACTGGGAGCCGTTGGTGCCCGGGCCGGCGTTGGCCATCGCCAGCAGGTAGGGCTTGTCGAACCCGAGGTCGGGGTGGAACTCGTCCGCGAACTCGTAGCCCGGACCGCCGGTGCCGTTGCCCAGCGGGTCGCCGCCCTGGATCATGAAGCCGGTGATCACACGGTGGAACACCGTGCCGTCGTACAGCTTCGCGTTGGTCGGCTTGCCGGTCTTCGGGTCGGTCCACTCACGCGTGCCCTCGGCGAGCTCGACGAAGTTCTTCACCGTCTTCGGTGCGTGGTTCGGCAGGAGCCGGACCTCGATGTCCCCGTGGTTGGTCTTCAGGGTCGCATAGAGCTGCTCGGCCACGATCTACCTTCCATAGTCTTCGCTGACAGGGACAAATCCTCGCACGGACGGGGAGTGGCCGTCGGCTTCCCCGGCTCTATCGCGTACCGGCGCGCATCGTGGCATCGTCTGTGGGAGCTCTCCGTGTGCCCCGCCTTGACCCATATGCCCGGTCGCACATGCCGGACCGGCCCTAAACAGGCATGATTTCAAATCGGGTGGATAGGCGAAAACCGTACGCCACCGAGGAGGAGGTTCCTGTGACCCGCATCGACAGCGTGCGCAACGCAGCCGGGCAGACCAAGGACAGCATGCAGCACGCCGCTGAGGTGGTCGCTCCATACGCCGTCACCGCCAAGGACAACGCCGCGCACTACGCGGACGAGGCGAAGATCTGGCTGACGCCCCGAGTGGCGACCGCCGCGCAGAAGGCACACGCCGCACTACCGCCCAAGGTCGCTTCGGCTGTGGACACCGCGGCCGTGAAGGCCGCGCTGACCGCACGCCAGGCCAATGAGTACGCGGCCCCCCGGGTCGGACACGCGGTGGAGGTCACCCGTGCCGCCGCGGGCCCCGCCCGTGACGAGGCCCTGGCACGTGGCGCGGCCGCCCTGGCCGCACTGCAGGGCAGGGTGTCCGTCGCCGAGATCGACAAGCTGGGCCGGCAGCACCGTCGTCGTGCCAAGGCGGGCAAGGCCTTCAAGCGCCTTGTGGTGCTCGGCATGATCAGCGGGGCCGGTTACGCCGCGTGGAAGTGGTGGAGCAAGCAGACCAACCCGGACTGGCTGGTCGAGCCCGCCCCGCCGACCGAGGTCGCGGACCGGGCCACGCTCAACGGCAGCGGCCCGACCCTCGTCGGCATGGACCGTACGGACAAGGCCGACCCGCTCGACAAGGTCGACGGCTCGCCCGTGGAGCCCCTCGACCCCGAGGTACAGGCGAAGCAGGCCGAGGCGGACCGGGTCGATCGCCCGGATCACGGCGACGAATCCTGACCTCGCACCGCCCCTGACCCACGGTCCGGCCCTGAGCTCGGTCCGACTCGGCAACCAGTGGCGCCGGGGTCCTGGACCTCCTATCGATACAGCGCGTACGCACCACATGCCGGAGGGCGGGAGACCAGTACGGTCTCCCGCCCTCCGGCATGCGCGGGGATACGGGTCAGCGTCCGACCAGTTCCCTGATGCCGTCGGTGCCGTCGGTGCCGTCGGTCCCGTCGGCCACGTCGGCCACGTCGTCGGCCGTCCCGCCGTCCTTCCCGCCGTCCTTCTCGTCGGTCGGTTCGTCGATCACCGCCGGGACGCCCCGCAGGGTGTGGAACGCGATCACCGCCGCGACGGCGATCAGGACGGCGCCCGCCAGGGTGGTGACGTGCATGCTGTGGGTGAAGGCCTGGCTCGCCGTCTCGGCGACCTGCCGCCCCATCGGGCCTGACAGCTGCGCGCCGGGCCCGACCGCCCCGCCGACCGATTCCCTGGCGGCCTGGGCCGCACCGGCCGGAACGCCCGCCGGCAGGTCGAGACCGTTGCGGTAGACGCCGGTCAGTACCGAGCCGAGGACCGCGATGCCCAGCGCCCCGCCGAGCTCCATCGCCGTCTCGGAGATCGCCGCCGCGGCGCCCGCCCGCTCCTTCGGCACGCTCGCCATCGCCGTGTCGAAGGTGACGGTGAACGTCAGCGTGATGCCCGCACCGTTGACGATCAGAGCGGGCAGCAGCAGCCAGTAGCTGGAGTCCGGGGTGACCAGGCCGAGACCGACCATGCTGACCGACATCAGGACCAGGCCCAGGGCCACCACCTTGGCCCGGCCGATCCTGGGCACCAGGGCGGAGGACAGCGGCGCGGCGAAGGCGGCCGACAGCGGGCCGGGGAGCAGCGCCAGGCCCGCCATCAGCGGGGACCAGCCGCGGACGACCTGGAAGTAGAGCGAGAAGGCCAGCGAGAGCGAGGCCGAGGCGAAGATCGCGACCAGGTTGGCGCTGATGGAGCCGGTGAAGGCCGGGTTGCGGAAGAGCCTGATGTCCAGCAGCGGTGAGGCGATGCGGGTCTGGCGCCGGACGAAGACGATCAGGCAGCCGACACCGATCGCGGCGGCCATCCACACCGACGGCTCGTGCACACCGTCACGGGTGGCCGTCTTGATGGCGAAGATGACACCCAGCAGACCGGCGATCGAGAGCGGGACGCTGATCCAGTCCAGCCGTCCCGGGTCGGGGTTACGGGACTCAGGGAGCACGATCGCACCGGCGATCACGACCGCCAGCAGGACCGGGACGTTGATCAGGAAGACCGAACCCCACCAGAAGTGGTCCAGCAGCGCGCCGCCGACGACCGGGCCGAGCGCGAAGCTGCCCGCCCCGACGCCGCCGGAGATGCCCACGGCCGTGGTGCGCTCGCGGGGGTCGGTGAACACGTTGCGGACGATCGACAACGTCGACGGCATGATCGTCGCGCCGGCCACACCCAGCAGCGCGCGGGCACCGATGAGCATCTCCGGGCTGGTGGCGTACGCGGTGAGGACCGAGGCCACCCCGAAGGCGCCGGCGCCCAGCAGCAGCAGCTTCTTGCGGCCTATCCGGTCACCGAGGTTGCCCATCACCACCAGCAGGCCGCCGAGGGCGAACCCGTAGATGTCCGCGATCCACAGGATCTCGGTGCCCGACGGCTTCAGGTCGGTGACGAGCGAGGGGATCGCGTAGTTGAGCACGCTGGTGTCGATACCGAGCAGCGCCGCCGCCACGCAGCAGATCGCCAGTACGGCCCAACGCCGGGGGTCCGAGGGGGTCGTGGAGGTCTGCGCACTCGGCGCCACCTGCTGATTCTTCGTCATGCCGGTGACTGTGTCAGAGCGTTCTGACCGGTCACTGACCGTTCGCTTACCGCGCAGCGTCGAAGTCCGTCAGCGCCACGACCGTCTGTTCACGGGAGAGCGCGACACCGCGGGCGTGCGCCGCGGCGAAGGCCGCTTCGCCGAGCGCGGCGCGGGCGGCGGCGCCGACCCGGGCGGTGTCCCGGTCGGGCGGCACCTCGGCGCCGCGCAGCGTCCGGGCGACGCCGAGCAGCAGCGCGGCCCGCTCCGGGCCGCCCTCCAGCAGCGCCAGGCCGGCCAGCGCCTCGGCGAAGCTCGCGGCGACCGGGCCGTTGCGGCTCACCAACTCGGCCTCGGGAACCTGGCGGTAGTAGCCGCGGGCCCGCTCCGGGTCCCCCTCGGCCTCGGCGATCCTGGCCAGCCCGATCAGGATCAGCGATCGGTTCATGTCGAGACCGGCCCACCCGGTACCGCTCTCGCCGAGGGCCAGCTCGCAGAGGGCGCGGGCCCCGGCCAGCTCACCACGCGCCCGGGCGACCTCGCCCAGGCCGAGGTGGGCCATCGCCATGCAGTCGGGCGCACCGGCCCGGCCGGACAGCTCGACCACCCGCTCGTAGTCGGCGCGGGCCGCCTCGGTGTCTCCGTCCCGCGCGCTGCGTTCGGCCCGTCGGCACAGCAGTTGCGCCATGTCCTCGATCGCGCCGAGCGGTTCGACATAGCCGAGCGCCTCGTCGGCCAGCGCCGCGGCCCGCTCGTTGTCGCCCTGCCAGTCGGCGAGCTGCGCCAGTACGTCGAGCGCGTTGGCCATCGCCCAGCGGTCGCCGAGCACCCGGAAGCCGGCCAGCCCGGCGCTGAACTCCCGCTCCGCGAGGGCGGTGTCGCCCCGCACCATCCAGTGCGCGTAGCCCTGGCCCAGATGCAGCAGCGCCACGGCCCAGGGGTCACGGCCCGGATCGTCCAGGGTGAGCGAGATCAGCTCGGCGGCGTCAGCGGTGGGCGCGCCCATGGCCATCGCCCAGATGACGGTGAGGCTGGGGAAGCGCTGCGGAATGTAGCCGAGGGAGGCCATGACCGCGTCGGCGGCCGCGGTATGCGCGCCCAGTTCCCGGTTGTCGGAGACGCCGTTGGCCGCCGCGAGCACGCACAGCACGTACTCCTCGTCGAGCCCCTCGGGCGCCTGCGGCCCGATGAGGTCCAGCAGCTCGCGGGCCGGGCCCGCGCCCTCCAGCCGCACGCCGCGCAGCAGCCAGTACGTGGACAGCGGGGCCAGCAGCCGCAACGCCGTCCCGGTGTCGCCGTCCTCCACCCGCCGGCGGAGCGCGGTGTGCAGGTTGTCCTGGTCGACGGAGAGCCGCCGCAGCCAGTCGAGCTGCTCCGCGCGCCGCAGACGGGGCTCCGCCTCGCCGACCAAAGCGAGGAAGTACCGGGCGTGGGCGCGGCGCAGGGCCGCCGTCTCACCGGCTTCCGCGAGCCGCTCGGCGCCATAGGCGCGGATCGTCTCCAGCATCCGGTAGCGGACGCCGTCGGCGCCCTCGGGACGATGGGCGACGACCAGGGACTTGTCGACGAGCGAGTCGATCAGATCGAGCACGTCGAACGCGTCGACCCCGGCCTCCCGCGTCCCGCCGCCGTCCGTACCGCCGCCGTCCGCCACGTCGTCGTCCGTCGTGCGGTCCGCGCAGACGGCCTCGGCCGCCTCCAGCGTCCAGCCACCGGCGAAGACCGAGACCCGGCGCAGGACGGCGCGTTCGGGCTCCGTGAGCAGGTCCCAGCTCCAGTCGACGACCCCGCGCAGCGTCTTCTGACGGGGCTGGGCGGTCCGGCTGCCGCGGGACAGCAGCCGGAACCGTTCGTCGGGCCGGATCCCGGGCCCGTACTCACTCTGCTCCGGCGCCGCGGAGACCACGCCGAGCCGGGAGGCGATCTCGGACGCGGACATCGAGCGCAGCCGGGCGGCGGCCAGTTCGATGGCCAGCGGCAGTCCGTCGAGCGCCGTGCACACCCGCAGGACGGCATCGAGATCGGCGGCCAGCTCGAAATCGGGCTGCACGGCGACGGCCCGCTCGGTGAACAGTCGCACCGCCGGGAACGCGAGCGCGCGGACATGGTCCGTGCCGGGCGGCGGCAGCCGCAGCGGGGGGATCGGGCAGAGCGTCTCGCCGGGGATCCCCAGCGGTTCGCGGGTGGTGGCCAGCACCCGCAGCTCTCCGCAGTCCCCGAGCAGCCGGCCGACGATCTTGGCGATCTCGCCGACGACATGTTCGCAGTTGTCCAGCACGAGCAGCAGCGGGCGGTCGGCCAGGGCCGCGGTGACCCGGTCGACCGGATCGGGCGCCGGACCGGCACCAGGCATCACCCCGGCCTCGCGCAGTCCGAGCGCGCCCTGGATCGCGTGCGGCACCTCGGCGGCATCGGCGAGGCCGGCGAGCTCGACGAAACAGGCCTCACCGCCGTACCGCCCGGCCGCCTCGATCGCGATCCGGGTCTTACCCGCACCACCCGGGCCGATGAGGGTGACGAGCCGGCCTTCGGACAGCTGGGCACCGATCCGGTCCAGCTCCTCGTCACGGCCGACGAAACTGGTGAGCTGCGTGGGCAGCACGAAGCGCGGTCGGGCCGGCTCGGAGACCGTCGGCGATGCGGAAGCCGTGGGCGTCGTGGGCGATGTTCCACGTGGAACATGCGCGTGCGCGGCGGGCGTCAGCTCCGGATCCCCGCGCAGCACCGCCAGGTGAACGGCGGCCAGCTCCGGTCCCGGGTCCGCCCCCAGCGTGTCGGCGAGCTCGCTGCGAGCCGCCTCGTACGCCTCCAGCGCCTCGCTCTGCCGCCCGCTGCCGTACAGCGCCCGCATCAGCTGGCCACGCAGCCGCTCACGCAACGGATGCGCGTCGACGAGCTCCCGCAGCCCGGCGACCAGCTCCCGGTGCCCGCCGAGCGCCAGTTCGGCCTCCATCCGGTCCTCGGCGGCCGAGATCCGCAGCTCCTCCAGCCGCGTCACCTGCACCTGCGCGAACGGGGCGCCGTCCACATCGGCCAGCGCGGGCCCGCGCCACAGCTCCAGCGCCTCCCGCAGCAGAACAGCGGCACGCGCGGGATCGCCCGCCGCCAGCGCCTCCCGGCCCTCCGCGCTGAGCCGCTGGAAACGGTGCGAGTCGACGTCGTCGGGGTCGATCGCGAGCCGGTAGCCCGCCGGATGGAACTCGATCTTCTGCGGCAGCACCTGGCGCAGCCGGGACACCTGCGACTGGAGGGCGTTCGCGACCCCGGCCGGCGGATCCTCCCCGTACAGGCCGTCGATCAGCCGTTCGGGCGTCACCACCCGGCCCGCGTCGAGCAACAGCAGCGCCAGCAGCGCCCGGCGCCGCGGCCCACCCAGCGCGACCGCGCTGCCGTCCGCGTTCCAGACCTGCGTCGCGCCAAGGATGCCGAACATCACGCCCCCGATTGTGCAGCACCGGCTGATGATCCGATACGCAAATCAGCGCGGGACCGCTGACGGTCCCGCGCTGATCAACACTGTGGAGCCTAGGAGATTCGAACTCCTGACATCTGCCTTGCAAAGGCAGCGCTCTACCAACTGAGCTAAGGCCCCTCTTCGCAGAACAGCGTACCTGTTCCGGGACGCGACCCCGACCCAGTATCCCGGTCCGTAGGATGCTTTGCAGGATTCACGGCCGCAAACAGGAGTGCGTATGGACCCCTCTCCGCACGACGCCGCCAGCCGCGCGCAGGAGCTGCAGCGCAATTGGTACGGCGAACCGCTGGGCGACCTCTTCCGCCGCCTCATCGGCGATCTCGGGCTGAACCAGGCGCGGCTGGCGGGCGTGCTGGGGCTCTCAGCACCGATGCTCTCGCAGCTGATGAGCGGTCAGCGCGCGAAGATCGGCAACCCGGCCGTCGTCCAGCGGCTGCAGGCACTCCAGGATCTCGCCGGGCATGTCGCGGACGGCAGCGTCACGTCCTCCGAGGCGACCTCGCGGATGGACGACATCCGGCAGTCGTCCGGCTCCTCCGTCCTCACCGGCACCACCCACAGCTCCTCCTCGGGCTCCGCCGCCGGCGCCGCCCGGCATGTCGTACGGGACATCCAGTCGCTGCTGCGGGCCGTCGCGTCCGCCGAGGAGATTGCGGAAGCGGCGAACACCCTCGCCTCCAGCCATCCACACCTGGCAGAGTTCCTCCATGTGTACGGCGCCGGGCGGACCGCGGAAGCGATCGCCCACTACGAGGCGCACCAGGGCTGACCGGAATAGCAGGGGGCGGGTCGCAGACCATGGGTGAGGTCTTCGCAGGCCGGTACGAGCTGGTCGACCCGATCGGACGCGGCGGCTCGGGCGCGGTCTGGCGCTCCTGGGACCACCGGCGGGGACGCTATGTGGCGGCGAAGGTGCTCCAGCAGAGCGACGCGCACGCCCTGCTGCGCTTCGTCCGCGAGCAGGCGATGCGGATCGACCATCCGCACGTCCTGGCACCCGCCAGTTGGGCCGCCGACGACGACAAGGTCCTGTTCACCATGGACCTGGTCCGGGGCGGATCGCTCTCGCACCTGATCGGCGACTACGGGCCGCTGCCCCCGCACTTCGTGTGCGCCCTGCTCGACCAGCTGCTCTCCGGGCTGACGGCCGTCCACGCCGAAGGCGTCGTGCACCGGGACATCAAGCCCGCCAACATCCTGCTGGAGGCCACCGGCACCGGACAGCCGCACCTGCGGCTGTCGGACTTCGGCATCGCCATGCGCAAGGGCGAGCCGCGGCTGACCGAGGTCAACTACGTCGTCGGCACCCCGGGATACTTCGCGCCCGAGCAGATGATGGGCGCGGAACCGGACTTCCCGGCCGATCTGTACGCGGTCGGCCTGGTCGCTCTCTACCTGCTCAGCGGGCAGAAGCCGGACGCCCAGGCGATCTACGAGCGCTACCTGAACGAGGGCGTCCCGCGCGCCCCGCAGGGTGTGCCCGAGCCGATGTGGCAGGTCATCGGCAATCTGCTGCAACCCGACCCGGACGCCCGCTTCCGCACCGCCACCGGCGCCCGCAAGGCGCTCTCCGCCGCGGTCGAACTCCTGTCGGTACCCGGCCTGGACGACGAGCCGGTCGAGGTCTTCGACCAGATCGGCCCGCTGCCCGAGGGCTTCGACGCCCAGGGCCCGCACCGGAAGCGGCGTCGGGCACGCCCCGAGGAAACCAGCAGCTTCCACCTCCCGGCCCCCCAGACCCCACCGGCCCCGTCCCCGGAGTACGCACCGCAGCAACCGTCCGCGTACGGCTACCCGCAAACCGGAACCCAGACCCCACCGCCCCCCGTCCACAACCCGTACACGACGGCAGTAGCACCCCAGACCCAGCCCCACACAGACGGCCTGTCCCAGCCCCCAGCAGAGGCCCCCACAGGCGCACCCCAGCTACCGGAGCCCACCCGCCCGTACACAGCGGCAGCACACCCCACCCCGCCCGCCGCTTTGCACCCGGTTCCGCAGACACGCCGACCGGGACCACCGGCAAAGCTGGTGATCCCGATCCTCATCGTCGCCGCGCTCTGCTTCGCGGTCGGCATCTGGGCGCTGACAGCGGCCTGAGTTCAGCTACCAAGCAGGCGGCGGCCCGTACCCCGACTGCGGCGGCTGCGGCGACTGAGCCGCAGCCGCAACGCGCGGCCGCCGCCGCGCCGCCACCACCCACACCGCCAGACTCAGCAGAAGCACCGTGCCCGCCCCGAGCGCCGCGAACGCCACCAGCCGCATCGTGGAGGAGCTCGAACCGCCACCCGTCGCCGTCCCGTCGGCCTTCGCCAGGTCGTCCCCGCCGATGCCGAACCCGGCCTTGGCCGCGTCCCCGTCGTACCCCGGCGAAGGGGCCACCGCGCCCTTGACGTCCAGCCGCAGGGTGACGCCGATCGGCCCGTTCACGACGTCCTTGACGCCCGGGTGCACGCTGACCGCGAAGTAGTACCAGCCGGCGAACCGGGTGGCCGAGACCTTGCTGCCGCTCTCGAACCGGTTGGCGTACGAGACCGGTACGGTCTGGCCGGTGATCGACGTCTGCTTGCCGGCGTAGGACTCCGTGTCGTCGTCGATGTGGCCGCGGGCGGGGTTGTACGCGTCGACCCGCACTCCGGCGCTCTGGAAGCCGTTCTCCTTGGCCGCGGGCGCGTTCGCGAAGTCGGCGAAGAGCACCGCGTGCTGGCCCCAGTCCACCGGCACCTTGTAGAAGCGGGTCTCGCCGGGCAGCACCTTGTCGTTCCAGATGCCGCTCTTGATGGCCGCCGCATTGTCGAAGCTCGTGCCGCCCTGCGCCGGCTTGGGGGTACCGGTCACCGGCGTCGGAGACGCCTCCGTGGCGCTGGAGGCGGGCGCGGGCTTGGCGTCGGCCTTGAGGGCCGGCTCCGACATGAAACGGATCTCGACGGGCCACTCGGCCGGGTCCGACGTCCCGGCGCTCTCCCGCTTGATCTCCAGGGTGTAGCGGTTGGCCTCCTGGCACCGCCCGTCCTTCTCGATGGTCCGCGCCGTGTAGCCGCCGACCGGCCGCGCAGCCCCGTCGTTGTCGAAGTGCGCGTCGAAACTGTCGCAGTCGGTGCCGTCGGCGCTCTGCAGCTTGAGGTCGATGCCGTCGCCGTAGGCGACCTTGGCGCCCGGCTTCGGAATGGCGAACGCCGACAGGTACGCCGAGGACTTCGCGTCCAGGTCCACGCCGTAGTACTTGGTGTCACCCACCTTGAGGGTGTCCTTGTAGGTGCCGCCCGGGGTGAGCGCCTGGGCCTCGGCCGTCGTGGCCGCGCCCTTCACCGCCGTGCCCTGCGGCTGCCACACGGGCACGGCGGCGTCCGCCAGTGCCGTGCCCTGCAGCCCGGCGAGCGTCACGCCGGCCACCGCCACCCACAGTCCGCGTCCGCGCATTACGCTCCGCCCCTCTTCGTCCGGCGCACCAGCGCCACCCCGCCGACGGCCGCGAGCGCGACCGCCCCGCCCGCTGCTGCCGCGATCATGTCCTTGCCGGTCATGAATCCGGTCCTGAATCCTCCCCCGTCCGAGCCGCCGCTGTCGCGGCCCGCGGCCGAATCGCCGCCCTTGTCGGAAGCTGCGGCATCGTCCTTGGCCTGGCCCTTGGCCAGCGCCGGTGCCTGGTACTGCGGCCCGGCCAGTTCGTCGCCCGTCACATTGACCCGCAGGACGACGCCGACCGCCGCGTTCCTCGCCAGCCGCGCGGCCTTCGGGCCGAGCGACACGGCGATGTAGTAGTCCCCGGCGCTGTGCACCGCGGCGGCCGAGCCGCCGACGACCCAGCGGTTGGTCCAGGTCACCGGCACCGTCCCGAGCCCCACGGACAGGAGTTTGCCGGTGTAGCTGCGGTGGTCGTCGCCGCCGGAGGCGTCGCGCACCGGCTGCCGGCCCGGCCCGTACGTCCCCGTCTCGACGTAGCTCCAGACGGAGGCCGCGGACGCGTCGTCCAGCACCGGTTCGTTGGCGAACTCGGCCGCATAGCTGAGCTGTTGTCCCCAGCCCAGCCGCACCTTGTAGAAGCGCGTCTGCGCGGGCAGCAGCTTGTCGCGCCAGACGCCCTTGGTGAGCGCGGCCGCGTCGTTGAAGCCGGTGCCGCCCGTGATGTCCTTCGGGTCGCCGGCGAGCGGCGCGGGCTTGTCGCCGTACTCGGTCTCGGCGGCCGCGGGCGTGGTCCCGGCCTTGAGCGGTGCCTCGCTCCCGTACCGGATCTCGATCGGCCACCGGCCCTGGTCGGAGCCAGGGGCGCTCGTCCGGTGCACCGAGAGCAGGTACTGACCGGCCTTGTCGCAGCTGCCGTCGCCCTTGGCGGTGGGCACCCGGCTCACCGCCGCCGTGACGATCATCGCGCCCTCGTCCTGCCCGAAGTGCGCGGATCCGGTGTCGCAGGTGAACGCGTACTGGCCGGCCGACGCCGCCTTCAGCTCGATGCCGTCGCCGTAGCCGACCTTCACGCCCGGTTGCGGAACCGCGGTCACCGCGAGGTCCGCGGTGGCGGTGGCGTCCAGGCCTGCCGCGTACCAGCGGGTCTCTCCCGGCCCGATGGTGTCCAGGTACTGCCCCGGCCCGATGGCGGCCGCCCACGCCGCCGTCGCGCCGCCCGTGATGCGGGTGCCGTCGAAGCGGTACGCGTCGGCGCTGAGCTGGGACGCGCGCACCAGCTGCCGGGCGAGCGCCGCGGCGTCGGGGGCGTCGTAGTAGGCGCCGTGTCCGGCCCGGGCGACGCACTCCAGCTCCTCGCGGGCGGCGCCCTTCACCTGGAAGCCGATGGTGTCGATCCGCAGACCGATCCCGTCCCCGGCCAACTGGGCCGCCACCTCGCAGGGCTTGGGCGCCCCGCAGTTGGACTCGCCGTCGGAGATCAGCAGGATCGTGCGCCGGCCGTCCTTGGGCAGGTCGCCCGCGGCCCGGGTCAGCGCCAGGGCGGTCGGGGTGTCCCCCTTGGGCTGGACGGCCGCCACGGCCCGCTTCATCGCGTCCCGGTCCAGCGGGACGACGGGCTCGGCGAGCTGGGTGTCGTCGCAGCCGTGCGGCTTTCCGGCGCCGTAGACCCGCAGCCCGGTCCTGTGACCGTCCGGCAGGGTGTCCACGACGGTGTTGACGGCCTTGCGGGCCGACTCGATCCGGGTGCCGCCCGAGCCGTCGGGCCCCGCCATCGATCCGGACGAGTCCAACACCATGATCAGGCTGTCGTCCGCGGCCGGTACGGCGGCCTGCGCGGCCGCCGGCCCGCCGAGCACCGCGAGGACGGAGATCAGCAGTCCGCCGCTCACCGCCCCGGCAGCCACGCGCCACTGTGGTCGTTGCATGCTGTGCTCCCCCTCGACCGGACCCGGCTTTGTTTGCTACCGCGAAGGTATTGATTTGCGTGAGCAAACTCAAGATGTTTCCCGTCACGGTCCCGCAACAGCGGGCGACCCCTCACGGAGCGGGCGGCCGGCACAGCAAGAGGCCCCGACCGCTGTGCGGTCGGGGCCTCGGAGCACTTCGGCGTCTCAGACGCTCGCGCCGGAACCTGCCGGTACGGAGTCGGTCGCTTCCGTCCACAGATCCTGCTCGGCGCGGTCCGCCTGGATCTGGCGGTACACGAGGAGCCCGCCGATGGCGGCCAGTGCCACCAGGAGAAACTTCTTCACCGCGCGACCTCGTCCTTCTTGGATTGGGAGAGCCCTGACGCGCCCGACTATACACACCGGCCGATACCGAACGGTGACCTGCACCCGCTCCAACTGCCGTACCGGACAGCAGCCGGACAGCCCGCCGGAGACAGCAAACGGCCCGTACGGATCAGGATCCGTACGGGCCGTTCAACGCGGTGGGCCTAACAGGACTTGAACCTGTGGCCTCTTCCTTATCAGGGAAGCGCTCTAACCGTCTGAGCTATAGGCCCGCGCTGCAACGAAAGATTAGCGCACCACAGGCCATGTCCCAAAATCGGAATCCGGCGCCCGGCTACTCGTCCTCGGCGAGGGTCAGCTCGACGCCCCCGACGAAGCCCGCGGACATGTTGTAGATGAAGGCACCGAGGGTGGCCAGCGCCGTCGCGAGGACCACATCGATCACCGCGATGACCGTGGTGATGACCAGGACGCGGGACAGCGACAGGAAGGACACCAGGTCGAAACCACCGCTGCCACTGCCACCGCCCTCCGCCGTCGTCGCGTCGCTGATCGTGCTGCCGACGGTGCTGAAGACGCCGATCGCGTCCAGCACCATCCACAGCACCGCCACCGCCACGATCGTGCAGATGCCCAGCGCGATGGAGAGCAGGAAACTGACCTTCATCACCGACCAGGGGTCGGCCCTGGCGACCCGCAGCCGCGCCTTGCGCGTCCGCGGGACGGTACGGGCGGCGGGACGCGGCCTGCGGACGCCCGCGGCGGCCGGCGCCCCCACGCCGGCCCCCTGAGCGGCCGGCGGCGCGTACGCCTGCGCGGGCTGGTGCGGAGGCTGCTCCGGCGCACCGGGCACCCCCGCGCCATACGTTTGAAGCGGGCCCGCATGGTGCGGCGGACGTGTGTCAGTCACGGTGGATCCCCCCTGATGCGGGCCGCTGTCCGTGGAGGAGCCAGGGGCACCGCCGGCACCGGCCTGGGCGGCCGCCTGCGGCCGGTCCGGGCCTGTCGTCCCACCAGCAGCGGCGCCCGTGGCTCCACTCACGGCCTACTCCTCGATTTCAGCGGCCACGGGCTGGTCGCCCTCGGCCTCTTCGGCGTCGACCTCATCGGCCTCTGCCCCAGCCTCGGCATTGCGGGCGATACCGACGACGGCATCCCGCTTGCCAAGGTTGATCAGTTGGACGCCCATGGTGTCACGGCCCGTCTCCCTGACCTCGTTGACCCGCGTACGAATCACTCCACCGCTGAGGCTGATGGCGAGGATCTCATCCGTCTCCTCGACCACCAGCGCCCCGACGAGGGAACCGCGGTCCTCGACGATCTTCGCCGCCTTGATACCGAGTCCGCCACGCCCCTGGACGCGGTATTCGTCCACCTTGGTGCGCTTGGCGTACCCGCCGTCCGTGGCGGTGAAGACGAACGTACCCGGCCGGACCACATTCATCGAGAGCAGTTCGTCGCCCTCTCGGAAACTCATGCCCTTCACGCCCGACGTGGCACGGCCCATCGGGCGCAGCGCGTCGTCCGTCGCGGTGAACCGGATGCACTGGGCCTTGCGGCTCACGAGCAGCAGATCGTCCTCCGCCGACACCAGCTCGGCACCGATCAGCTCGTCGTCCGAACCGTCCGCGGCCTCGCGCAGGTTGATGGCGATGACGCCGCCGGCCCGCGGGGAGTCGTAGTCCTTGAGCGCGGTCTTCTTGACCAGGCCCGCCTTGGTGGCGAGCACCAGGTACGGCACGGCCGCGTAGTCCCGGATCGCGAGGATCTGGGCGATCTTCTCGTCCGGCTGGAACGCCAGCAGGTTCGCGACGTGCTGGCCGCGGGCGTCCCGCCCGGCGTCCGGCAGCTCGTACGCCTTCGCCCGGTAGACGCGGCCCTTGTTGGTGAAGAACAGCAGCCAGTGGTGCGTGGTGGAGACGAAGAAGTGGTCGACGATGTCGTCCTGCTTCAGCTTCGCGCCGCGTACGCCCTTGCCGCCGCGCTTCTGCGACCGGTAGTCCTCGGTCTTGGTGCGCTTGACGTAACCGCCGTGCGTGATCGTGACGACGATGTCCTCTTCGGCGATCAGGTCCTCGATGGACATGTCACCGTCGAAGGGGATCAGCTTGCTGCGCCGGTCGTCGCCGAACTTGTCGACGATGACCGCCAGCTCCTCGCTGATGATCTGCCGCTGCCGCTCGGGCGAGGCCAGGATCGCGTTGTACTCGTTGATCTTGGCCTGCAGCTCGTCGTGCTCCGCGACGATCTTCTGCCGCTCCAGGGCCGCGAGGCGCCGCAGCTGCATCTCCAGGATCGCGTTGGCCTGGATCTCGTCGATCGACAGCAGGCCCATCAGGCCCTCACGGGCGATCTCGACCGTGTTGCTGCGCCGGATCAGCGCGATGACCTCGTCGATCGCGTCCAGCGCCTTGAGCAGACCGCGCAGGATGTGCGCCCGCTCCTCGGCCTTCCGCAGCCGGAAACGCGTACGGCGGACGATGACCTCGACCTGGTGCGTCACCCAGTGCCGGATGAACGCGTCGATCGACAGGGTGCGCGGCACGCCGTCGACCAGCGCCAGCATGTTCGCGCCGAAGTTGGTCTGCAGGTCGGTGTGCTTGTACAGGTTGTTCAGCACGACCTTGGCGACCGCGTCGCGCTTGAGCACCACGACCAGGCGCTGCCCGGTGCGCGAGCTCGTCTCGTCGCGGACGTCGGCGATGCCGGCGACCTTGCCGTCCTTCACCAGGTCGGCGATCTTCTGCGCGAGGTTGTCCGGGTTGACCTGGTACGGAAGCTCCGTGACCACCAGGCACTGGCGGCCCTGGATCTCCTCGACATTGACGATGGCGCGCATCGTGATCGAGCCGCGGCCCGTGCGGTACGCGTCCTCGATGCCGCTGCGGCCCACGACCAGCGCGCCGGTCGGGAAGTCCGGGCCCTTGATCCGCTCCAGGAGCGCGTCCAGCAGCTCCTCGTGCGAGGCCTCGGGGTTCTCCAGGTACCACTGCGCACCGGCCGCGACCTCGCGGAGGTTGTGCGGCGGGATGTTGGTGGCCATGCCGACCGCGATGCCCGCGGAGCCGTTGACCAGCAGGTTCGGGAAGCGCGCCGGGAGGACCGTCGGCTCCTGGTTACGGCCGTCGTAGTTGTCCTGGAAATTGACGGTGTCCTCGTCAATGTCGCGGACCATCTCCATCGACAGCGGCATCATCTTGCACTCGGTGTACCGCATGGCGGCGGCCGGGTCGTTGCCCGGGGAACCGAAGTTGCCGTTGGAGTCCACGAGCGGCATGCGCATCGACCAGTGCTGGGCGAGGCGGACCAGGGCGTCGTAGATCGAGGAGTCGCCGTGCGGGTGGTACGTACCCATGACGTCACCGACGACACGGGCGCACTTGTAGAAGCCCTTCTCGGGCCGGTAGCCGCCGTCGTACATCGCGTACAGCACCCGGCGGTGCACCGGCTTGAGGCCGTCACGGACGTCGGGCAGCGCACGCGACACGATGACGGACATCGCGTAGTCGAGGTAGCTGCGCTGCATCTCCGTTTCGAGGCCCACCGGCTCGATGCGCACGGTGGAGATCTCGGCATCGGCGGGCACGGCCGCCTCGTCGTCGGGCGTCACAGGGGGATTCTCGTCGGCCATTGCTGGTCAAAGTCCTTTCGGGCGGCGGCGGTGGGGCCGACTCAGATGTCGAGGAAGCGGACGTCCTTGGCGTTGCGCTGGATGAACGAGCGCCGCGCCTCGACGTCCTCACCCATCAGCACCGAGAACAGGTCGTCGGCCTGCGCGGCGTCGTCCAGGGTGACCTGGCCGAGCACACGGTGGTCGATGTCCATGGTGGTGATCCGCAGCTCCTCGGCGTTCATCTCGCCGAGGCCCTTGAAGCGCTGGATCGCGTCTTCCCGGACCCGCTTGCCCTGCTGGCGGCCGATCTCCATCATCGCGTCGCGCTCGCGGTCCGAGTACGCGTACCCGAAGTCGTCCCGGCTCCACTTGATCTTGTAGAGCGGCGGGCGCGACAGGTACACATGGCCGGCCTCGACCAGCGGGCGCATGAAGCGGAAGAGGAACGTCAGCAGCAGGGTGTTGATGTGCTGACCGTCGACGTCGGCGTCCGCCATCAGGATGATCTTGTGATAGCGGAGCTTCGAGATGTCGAAGTCCTCGTGCACACCGGTGCCGAACGCCGAGATCAGCGCCTGGACCTCGGTGTTCTGCAGGATCTTGTCGATCCGCGCCTTCTCGACGTTGAGGATCTTGCCGCGGATCGGGAGGATCGCCTGGTACTGCGGGTTACGGCCCGACTTCGCGGAACCACCGGCCGAGTCACCCTCGACGATGAAGATCTCGCACTTCGTCGGGTCGTTCGACTGGCAGTCGCTCAGCTTGCCCGGCAGCGACGCGCTCTCCAGCAGCCCCTTGCGACGGGTCAGGTCACGCGCCTTGCGGGCCGCGACCCGCGCGGTGGCCGCGTTGATCGACTTGCGGATGATGTCCGCGGCCTCGTTCGGGTTGCGGTCCAGCCAGTCCGTGAGGTGCTCGTGCACGGCCTTCTGCACGAAGGTCTTCGCCTCGGTGTTGCCCAGCTTGGTCTTCGTCTGGCCCTCGAACTGGGGTTCGCCCAGCTTGACCGAGATGATCGCCGTCAGACCCTCGCGGATGTCCTCGCCAGCGAGGTTGTCGTCCTTCTCGCGAAGGAACTTCTTCTCGCGCGCGTAGCGGTTGACCAGCCCGGTGAGCGCCGCACGGAAGCCCTCCTCGTGCGTACCGCCCTCATGGGTGTGGATCGTGTTCGCGAAGCTGTAGACACCCTCGGTGTACTGGGTGTTCCACTGCATCGCCACCTCGACGGAGAGCAGCCGCTCCTTGTCCTCCGCCTCGATGTCGATCACGGTCGGGTGGATCAGCTCGCCCTTGCGGGAGTTGAGGTGATTCACGAAGTCGACGATGCCGCCGGGGTAGTAGTACTTCACCGCACGCACCCGGGGCGCGTCCTCCGGCTCCTCGACCGTCTCGGCGCCGACGGTGGCCTTCGCCGACTCCCGCTCGTCGGTCAGCGTGATCGTCAGGCCCTTGTTGAGGAAGGCCATCTCCTGCAGCCGCCGGGACAGCGTCTCGAAGGAGTACTCGGTGGTCTCGAAGATGTCCGGGTCGGCCCAGAACGTCACCGTGGTGCCCGTGGTGGACGACGGCTCGTTCTTCGCCAGCGGAGCGGTCGGAACACCCAGCTTGTAGTCCTGCGTCCAGCGGAAGCCGTCGCGGTTGACCTCGACGGTGACCTTCGTCGACAGCGCGTTGACGACCGAGACGCCGACGCCGTGCAGACCGCCGGAGACGGCGTAGCCGCCGCCGCCGAACTTGCCGCCCGCGTGCAGCACGGTCATGACGACCTCGATGGCGGGCTTGCCCTCGGACGCGACGATGTCCACGGGGATACCGCGGCCGTTGTCGACGCAGCGCACGCCGCCGTCCGCCAGGATCGTCACGTCGATGGTGTCCGCGTGCCCGGCGAGGGCCTCGTCGACCGAGTTGTCGACCACCTCTTGGACGAGGTGGTGCAGGCCGCGCTCACCGGTGGAGCCGATGTACATGCCCGGACGCTTACGGACCGCGTCGAGGCCCTCGAGCACGGTGATCGCGCTGCCGTCGTAGACCGGACTGGAGTTCTCGTTGGGGTTGCCGGAATCGGCCACGAAGCGCCCTTTCTGGCACAGCACGAGCCGTCTCCCGCCGAGCGGGATCGGCTGCGTCGTTCGACATGTACCGCGACTGGGCGGCTTACGTATCAGTCTACCGGTAGCGCCGACATGAATGGGTGTTTGCCGGTACCTGAGTTCCCACGTGCCGTCCTGAACCGCACTCACCCGACTCCCTACACGTGGACCAGGGCCAGAAACGGCTCACGCAGGCGTCCAGGGCTTCCGGCTGTCAACCCTCGACTACGGTGAGCAGGGTCTCAGCGGACCCACGGCTCTCACCCGTATGTGTCGCCCGGGCCCTTGCTGCCCGGCGCGCGCAGCCGGCCGTAGGTACGCGGCGGCCCCATCGGGCCCAGCACCTTGATCAACTTCACCGTGCCATGGCCCAGATCGCTGTTCAGCCGCGCCACCAGCGTCGGAGCCAGCAGCCGCAGCTGCGTCGCCCACGCCGTCGAGTCGCACTGCACCGTCAGGACGCACTCCTCCTCGTCGTACTTCGCCGGCTCGCAGTGCTGCGCGATGTCCTCACCGACGATCTGCGGCCAGCGGCCCATCACCCCGCCCACCGCGGCCGGCGCCTCCCAGCCGCGCTCGGTGATCAACCGGCTGATCGCGGCACCCAGCGGCAGCGGATCCCGGCCGTCGGCGCGCGCACCGCTGCGCAGGCCCCCGCGGCGCGCCTGCTTCTTCTGCTGCGTCGCCGCGCCCCGCGCCCGCGCCTGCTCCTTGGCGGCGCGCAGCGCGACCCGCGCCAGGTCGACGCCGGACAGCCCGTCGCCCGGGGTGTCCGCGTCCGGTGCTCCTGGTGCGGCCGGTTTTCCCGCGTCCCGGCCGTCCGCCGGCAGCTGCCCGCTCATGACACACGCTCCGCTGCGCCCTGCTCGACGGCGAATCGCGCCCCTGCCAGCAGATCCGGCACATCGTCCTCCACAGCCGCGGTGACCAGTACCTGTTCGCCCGGCGCCACCAGCTCGGCCAGCCGCCGGCGGCGCTTGGCGTCGAGCTCGGCGAAGACGTCGTCCAGGATCAGCACCGGCTCCCTGCCGTCCGCGCTCAGCAGCTCGTACGACGCCAGCCGCAGCGCCAGCGCGTACGACCAGGACTCGCCGTGGCTCGCGTAGCCCTTCGCCGGCAGCCGGCCAAGGTTCAGCAGCAGATCGTCACGGTGCGGGCCGACGAGCGTCACCCCCCGCTCGATCTCCTGCTTGCGGGACTCGCCCAGTGCCTCCAGCAGCAGCCCGGACAACTCCTCCCGGCCGCTCGCTCCGGCGAGTCGTTCGCCGATCGAACTGCGGTACTCCAACGCGACAGGACCGCCCCCGGGAGCCAGCTGCTCGTACGCCTTGTCGGCCAGCGGCTGCAGCGCGGCCGTCAGGTCCAGGCGCTGCGCGAGCAGCTCCGCGCCGACGCCCGCCAGATGCTGGTCCCAGACGTCCAGCGTCGACAGGTCCCCGCCCTTGCCGCCGTGCCTGCGGGCCATCGCCGCGCTCTTCAGCAGCGTGTTGCGCTGTTTCAGCACCCGCTCGTAGTCCGAACGGGTACCCGCCAGCCGCGGGGTGCGGGTCGTGAGCAGTTCGTCGAGGAACCGGCGGCGCTCTCCGGGGTCGCCCTTCACCAGGGCGAGGTCCTCGGGCGCGAACAGCACGGACCGCAGAATGCCCAGCACATCGCGCGGCCGGACCTGGTTCGAACGGTTGATCCGGGCCCGGTTCGCCCGGCCCGGATTGATCTCCAGCTCGATGAGCTGCTGGCGGTCGCCCTGCACCACCTGGGCCCTGACCACCGCGCGCTCCGCCCCCGACCGCACCAGCGGCGCGTCGGAGGCCACCCGGTGGCTGCCCAGCGTGGCCAGGTACCCGACCGCCTCGACGAGGTTCGTCTTGCCCTGCCCGTTGGGGCCCACGAAAGCGGTGACGCCCGGGTCGAGCGGTACCTCGACCCGGGCGTAAGAACGGAAGTCGGCTAGCGACAGGTGCGCTACGTGCATGGCTGTGCGCCGGCCTCCCCGGTAATGACTACTACTTGTTCTCGACCGCGTGGCCGCCGAACTGGTTACGCAGCGCCGCGATCATCTTCATCTGCGGGGAGTCGTCCTGGCGGGACGCGAAACGGGCGAACAGCGATGCGGTGATCGCCGGCAGCGGCACCGCGTTGTCGATCGCGGCCTCCACCGTCCAGCGGCCCTCGCCCGAGTCCTGCGCGAAGCCGCGCAGTTTCTCCAGGTGCTCGTCGTCGTCCAGCGCGTTGACCGCCAGATCGAGCAGCCAGGAGCGGATGACGGTGCCCTCCTGCCAGGAGCGGAAGACCTCGCGGACGTCGGTGACGGAGTCCACGGCCTCCAGCAGCTCCCAGCCCTCGGCGTAGGCCTGCATCATCGCGTACTCGATGCCGTTGTGAACCATCTTCGCGAAGTGGCCGGCGCCGATCTTGCCCGCGTGGACCGAGCCGAACTCACCCTCGGGCTTGAGCGCGTCGAAGATCGGCTGCACCTTGGCGACGTCCTCGGCGGAGCCGCCGTACATCAGCGCGTAGCCGTTCTCCAGGCCCCAGACACCGCCGGAGACGCCGCAGTCGACGAAGCCGACGCCCTTGGCCTTCAGCTCCTCGCCGTGCTTCTCGTCGTCGGTCCAGCGGGAGTTCCCGCCGTCGACGACGATGTCGCCGGGGGAGAGCAGGCCGGCCAGCTCGTCGATGGTCGACTGGGTGGCCGCACCGGACGGGACCATCACCCACACGACCCGCGGACCCTTGAGGGTGTCCACAAGCTCCTTGAGGCTGTGGACATCGGCGACGTCCGGGTTCCGGTCGTAGCCGATGACGGTGTGGCCCGCGCGGCGGATGCGCTCGCGCATGTTGCCGCCCATCTTGCCGAGACCGATGAGACCGAGCTCCATCACAGATCCTTCGTTCGAAGCGTGCCTGACCTAGACCGAGCCTACGACGGCCCCGCGCGACCGGCTCAGCCGGAGAGGCGCACCGGCATGATCAGGTACTTGTACGCGTCGTCCGCCTCCGCGTCCACCGCCGGGCGGCCGCTGAGCAGCGCGGGCTTGGTGGAGGTGGTGAAGGAGAGCTGGGCGACCGGCGAGTCGATCGCGCTGAGCCCGTCCAGCAGGAACGTCGGGTTGAAGGCGATCGAGATGTCGTCGCCGTCGAGCTTGGAGTCGACCCGCTCCACAGCCTGTGCATCGTCGCTGGAGCCGGCTTCCAGGGTGAGGACGCCCTGCTCGAAGCTCAGCCGCACCGGGGTGTTCCGCTCGGCGACCAGCGCGACGCGCTTGACGGCCTCGACGAAGGGCGCGGTCTCGATGACGGCGACCGAGGCGAACTCGGTCGGGAAGAGCGTGCGGTATTTGGGCAGGTCGCCTTCGAGCAACCGGGTGGTGGTGCGGCGCCCGGCGCCCTCGAAGCCGATCAGGCCCTCACCGGCGCCGGAGCCCGCCAGCGCGATGGAGACGGTGTCTCCGCTGGTCAGGGACTTGGCGGTGTCCAGCAGGGTCTTGGCGGGCACCAGGGCGACCGCGGAGATGTCCGCCTGCTCGGGCTTCCACATGAACTCGCGGACCGCGAAGCGGTAGCGGTCGGTGGCGGCGAGGGTGACCGTGTCGCCCTCGATCTCGATCCGCACACCGGTCAGCACCGGGAGGGTGTCGTCACGGCCGGCGGCGATGGCCACCTGGGCGGCCGCGGCGGCGAAGACCTCACCGGGCACCGTGCCGGAGGCGACCGGCATCGCGGGCAGTGCCGGGTACTCCTCCACAGGCAGGGTGTGGAGTGTGAATCGCGAGCTGCCGCAGACCACGGTGACCCGGGAGCCCTCGGTGGAGATCTCCACAGGCCTGTTGGGAAGTGCCCGCGTGATGTCGGCGAGCAGGCGGCCGGAAACGAGGACCGTGCCGTCCTCCTCGACCTCCGCGTCGACCGCGACCCGGGCCGAGACCTCGTAGTCGAAGCCGGAGAGGCTGAGCCTGCCCTCCTCCGCCTTCAGCAGCAGTCCGGCGAGGACCGGTACCGGGGGACGGGCCGGAAGGCTGCGGGCTGCCCAAGCCACTGCCTCGGCGAGTACGTCGCGCTCCACCCGGATCTTCACCGGAACCGCCTCCTGCTTGTTGCTGGCTGTCGGTGAACAGTCTGACAGCCGCCGCCGACAGTCGGTGCGGGTTGAGGTCAAGCCGGGCAGGGCGGTGTCGGGCGGCTCCGGCCCGAGTTGTTCACAGCCCATGCTTCCAAGCAGGTTCCCAGTTATCTATACGTAGTCGTAGTAATAGGTGTTGTGGATACCGTGGATAAGTGGTTCCTGCGCAGGTCAGAGCACGTTTTTTATCCACCGCGCCTGTGGGCGGAGGCGGTGCATAACCACCCGCTTCTGTGGACAGCCAGAAGTTGTGCACACCGCATACACAGGGGACCCCCACTTCTCCCCAGCACTGTCCCCAGAAATACCCGGGTTCTCCCCAGCCCAATCCACCCCCTTGGTGTGACGCGGTTCACTCTCCCCGGGGACAGACGCCGTTTTGTTGCCGAACAGTGGACAAACGTGTGGAGAAGCTGTGTACAACCCCCTTCAGGCTGTGGGCGGCCGGTGGACAACCTCCGGACCGACCGGTAACCACAATCTCTGTCCACAGGCTGTGGACGAAGGTTTCCCACAAATCCACAACCCACTGACCTCGCCTGATGAGTATGCAGCGGGCCTGCCTGTGGAGGCAGTTGGGACAACTTCCCAGTCCCCAGGGTGTGGACGGCCGTTTCCGGCCCAACCTGTGGAGAAGCCCCGGTCAGGACCCGGGATTCGAACAAAAAGAAGCGCCCCGGGAGTTCGACTCCCGGGGCGCTGAACGTTTCCACCGTGCTTCAGCTGTCATTGAGGCCGTGATTGAGGCCGTTGTCCGAGCCCTGGACGGGCCCTGGACGCGCTCAGGATCAGCTCTTGATGCGGTTCGTCAGCTCGGTCACCTGGTTGTAGATGGACCGCCGTTCGGCCATCAGCGCCCGGATCTTGCGGTCCGCGTGCATCACCGTCGTGTGGTCGCGGCCGCCGAACAGCGCGCCGATCTTCGGCAGCGACAGGTCCGTCAGCTCACGGCACAGGTACATCGCGATCTGACGGGCGGTGACCAGCACCCGGCTGCGCGAGGATCCGCACAGGTCGTCCACGGCCAGACCGAAGTACGCCGCGGTCTCCGCCATGATCGCGGGCCCGGTGATGTCCGGCACCGAGTCCTCGCCGCCCGGGATCAGGTCCTTGAGGACGATCTCGGTGAGCTGCAGGTCCACCGGCTGCCGGTTCAGGCTCGCGAACGCGGTGACGCGGATCAGCGCGCCCTCCAGCTCGCGGATGTTCCGCGAGATACGCGAGGCGATGAACTCCAGCACCTCGGGCGGGGCGTTGAGCTGCTCCTGCACCGCTTTCTTGCGCAGGATCGCGATCCGGGTCTCCAGCTCGGGCGGCTGGACGTCCGTGATCAGGCCCCACTCGAAGCGGTTGCGCAGCCGGTCCTCGAGGGTGACCAGCTGCTTGGGCGGCCGGTCGGAGGAGAGCACGATCTGCTTGTTCGCGTTGTGCAGGGTGTTGAAGGTGTGGAAGAACTCCTCCTGCGTCGACTCCTTGCTCGCGAGGAACTGGATGTCGTCGACCAGCAGGATGTCCATCTCCCGGTACCGCTTGCGGAAGGTGTCGCCCTTCCCGTCGCGGATGGAGTTGATGAACTCGTTGGTGAACTCCTCCGAGCTCACGTACCGCACCCGGGTGCCGGGGTAGAGGCTCCGCGCGTAGTGCCCGATGGCGTGCAGCAGGTGGGTCTTGCCGAGCCCGGACTCCCCGTAGATGAAGAGCGGGTTGTAGGCCTTGGCCGGCGCCTCGGCGACCGCCACGGCCGCCGCGTGCGCGAACCGGTTCGACGAGCCGATGACGAAGGTGTCGAAGAGGTACTTCGGGTTCAGCCGGGCGGTCGGCTCGTTCGGGGCACTGCCCTGGCTGCTGCGGCCGGGGGGCGCCTGGTCGTGGCGGCCCTGCTGGTCGCGGTGTCCGTCCCGGGGTCCGGAGTCGTGGCGCCCCGAGTCGTGCCGGTCGCGCTCCGGCGGCTGCGACCGGTAGCCGGACTGCGGCGCCGGCGGATAGGACTCACGGTCGCGGTCCGCCGGGTAGCGGTCCCGGTCGCTCTGGTAGCTGTCGCGCTCCTGGAAGCCGCCGAGCCGCGGCTGCTGCCAGGGGTCGTCGGCGGCGGGCCGGGGCGGCCACTCGTCGGTGCCCGGGCGTCCTGGCGGGTGGTCGGGGTAGGCCCGGCGCATCCGGGGGCCGTCGTCGTGGGACGGGCGGTCGGACTGCGGCCGGTCGTAGGACTCGTCGTACTCCCGCCGGTGCTGGCCGTACGGAGCGGGCTCCTGGACCGGCTCCTGCGGGGCCGGCGCCGGACCGTCCTGGTCGCCGCCGGACGCGACGGCGATGGCGATGCCGACCGGGTGTCCGAACTCACGGCTGAGGACTTCGGTGATCAGTGGCAGCAGGCGCCCTTCGAGGACGCTCTTGGCGAACTCGTTCGGGGCGGACAGCACCGCGGTGCCCGCGACGAGGGCGAGCGGCTGGGTGCGCTTGAGCCACTCCGCGTCCTTCGGCTTGAGGTCCTCGCTCTCCACCAGGATCTTCTGGAGTACGCGGGGCCACACTGCGGCTAGATCGGCAGATACGTCAGCCACAGTGCACGCTCTCTCAGTCGCTGGTGGTGCCGAGGAATCCCACGAAGGTGTGGTTCTTGGGACGGACGGGAAGGATGTCGGGTCGGGTGTGCGGTAGATGCCCGAGTTCGGCCACGGTAGTCAGCGCAGGCCCAGTGGTTCAAGTCGTTGTCCACAGGCTGTGCACAAACGGAGCCCCAGGTGACCCCGGTTTGACCGGATGGGTCAACCGCACGTACCGTATCGAGGTCGAGTTGTCGATGGCTGCTGCCGCCTGCCTACCGATGGGCGAGGATCTACCGGGACCCCCTGGAAGATCGTCAAGCGGTGCACCTAAATGGTCCGCGAGTTTTTCGTGGGCGCACGGTGACAGCCAGGCGACGTCCCGCCTCATCCGATTTTCCCTGGAGCCCCCGAGTGAGCAAGCGCACCTTCCAGCCGAACAACCGCCGCCGCGCCAAGACCCACGGCTTCCGTCTGCGGATGCGCACGCGTGCAGGCCGCGCCATCCTGGCGACGCGCCGCGTCAAGGGCCGCGCCCGCCTGTCCGCCTGATCGCAACAGGTCACATGCCGTGCTGCCCACCGAGAATCGGCTGAGGCGGCGCCAGGACTTCGCGGCAGCGGTACGCCGAGGACGCCGAGCGGGTCGCCCGCTTCTGGTTGTCCATCTGCAGGCAGAGACCATGGACCCGCACGTATCGGGGGGGATCACTCCCCCGGCACGTGCGGGTTTCGTCGTGAGCAAAGCAGTCGGCGGAGCCGTGCAGCGCAACCTTGTGAAGCGCCGGCTGCGGCACCTGGTACGCGAGCGGCTGGCCCTGCTGCCCCCCGGTAGCCTGGTAGTCGTACGAGCGCTGCCCGGAGCGGGTGGTGCTGACCATGCACAGCTGGCCCGCGACCTGGACGCCGCCCTGCAGCGGCTGCTGGGAGGGGTTGCGCGATGAAGTACCCACTGCTGGCGCTGATCAAGGTGTACCAGTGGACCATCAGCCCCTTGCTGGGCCCGGTCTGCCGGTACTACCCCTCCTGCTCGCACTACGGGTACACGGCCATCGACGTGCATGGAGCGGTAAAGGGGTCGGCACTGACCGCCTGGCGCATCCTGCGGTGCAATCCGTGGTCGCCCGGTGGTGTCGATCATGTTCCGCCACGTAAACGCCCCCCGTGGCACGATCGGCTGCGCAACTTGTTGCGCAACAGCAAGGGCGGTCCCTCCGCCGTCGCTGAGACCAGCCCGGCCGCAGAGACCTCGCCCCATGCTCAAGGAGCCTGATTAGTGGACACGATCTCGAATCTGTTCAGTTTTATCACCACGCCGGTCTCCTGGATCATCGTCCAGTTCCACTCGGTGTACGGGAAGATCTTCGGCGCCGACAGTGGCTGGGCCTGGGGCCTGTCCATCGTGTCGCTCGTGGTCCTGATCCGGATCTGTCTGATCCCGCTGTTCGTGAAGCAGATCAAGTCGACCCGCAACATGCAGGCGCTCCAGCCGAAGATGAAGGCGATCCAGGAGCGCTACAAGAGCGACAAGCAGCGACAGTCCGAAGAGATGATGAAGCTGTACAAGGAGACGGGTACCAACCCGCTCTCCTCGTGCCTGCCGATCATCGCCCAGTCGCCGTTCTTCTTCGCCCTGTACCGCGTGCTGAGCAGCATCGCCAACGGCGACACGATCGGTGCGATCAACCAGCCGCTGCTGGACAGCGCCAAGAAGGCGCACATCTTCGGTGCTCCGCTGGCGGCCAAGTTCACCGAGAGTTCCGACAAGGTCGCGGCGCTGGGTGCCTCCATCACCGACGTCCGGGTCGTCACCGCGATCATGATCGTCATGATGTCGGCGTCGCAGTTCTACACGCAGCGCCAGCTGATGACGAAGAACGTCGACATGACGGTCAAGACGCCGTTCATGCAGCAGCAGAAGATGCTGATGTACGTCTTCCCCGTCATGTTCGCCGTGATGGGTATCAACTTCCCCGTGGGTGTCCTCGTCTACTGGCTGACCACCAACCTGTGGACCATGGGCCAGCAGATGTTCGTCATCCGCCGGAACCCGACGCCGGGCAGCCTGGCCTTCAAGCAGCGCCAGGACCGGCTGCGGGCCAAGGGCAAGCTGGTGGAGCCGCCCGAGGAGATCGCGGCCAAGGAGGCCGTCGAGGTCGCCCGCGCCAACCGCCAGCAGCCGAAGCGGCAGACCAAGGCGCGCCGTACGACGGCCGCCGGCGCCGCTCAGGGTTCCGCGTCCGGATCGTCGGCCTCGGCCGCTTCGGACAAGACCGGTGACAAGCCGAGCCTGACGAAGAAGGAGCCCGAGGACGCCAAGCCGTCCGGCGGCTCCACCGCGTCCGGCTCCCCCAGAACGTCCAAGGGCGGACAGCGCAAGGGTCAGCAGCGCCCCAAGCACCCGTCCAAGAAGTAGTGCAGAACCTGATGAGGAGCCCATCCGTGACGGAAGGCAACAGCACCACTGTGACCGACGGCGGCTCCGCCGATCGCCTGTCCCGCCTTGAGCAGGAAGGCGAGATCGCAGCCGACTACCTGGAGGGTCTGCTCGACATCGCGGACCTCGACGGGGACATCGACATGGATGTCGAGGGCGAGCGAGCTGCTGTCTCGATCGTCGGCGACTCCTCCAGCCGTGACCTGAACAAGCTGGTCGGGCGGGACGGCGAGGTGCTTGAGGCACTGCAGGAGCTGACGCGTCTCGCGGTGCACCGGGAGACCGGCGACCGCAGTCGGCTGATGCTGGACATCGGTGGCTTCCGGGCCCGTAAGCGGACCGAGCTGGCGCTGCTGGGCGCCAAGGCGGCGGACGAGGCGAAGGACACCGGGCAGCCGGTCAAGCTGGACCCGATGACGCCGTTCGAGCGCAAGGTCGTGCATGACGCGGTCGCCGCCGCGGGGCTGCGCAGCGAGTCCGAGGGCGAGGAGCCCGAGCGCCGGGTGGTCGTGCTTCCGGTCTGATCGGGCCGGGCACGGCCCGGTACGGCTCAGTCGGCCCCGTCTGCTCGCGGACGGGGCCGATCCTTGTAAGCCTGGAAGTCGCGGTGTGCGGCAACGGGATCGATGGAAAGGACAGTCCTCGTGACGGAGGCAGCGGCGGAGGCGGCGGCGGAACTTCCCGCACCGCCCGAGCAGGCGCAGGCAGTGTTCGGCGAGCGTTTCGCCGATGCGGTCCGCTATGCGGAGCTGCTGGCCGACGCGGGGGTGCGCCGGGGGCTGATCGGTCCTCGTGAGGTGCCCCGGCTGTGGGAGCGGCATCTGCTGAACTGTGCGGTGCTCTCCGAGGTGATCCCGCAGGACATGACGGTGTGCGATGTGGGCTCCGGGGCGGGACTGCCCGGGATTCCGCTGGCGCTGGCCCGCCCTGATCTGCAGATCACCCTGCTGGAGCCGCTGCTGCGGCGGACCACGTTCCTCGACGAGGTGGTCAAGCTACTGGCGCTGTCCAATGTGACCGTGGTTCGGGGGCGTGCCGAGGAGATGGTGGGCAAGCTCCCGGCGGTGGATGTGGTGACGGCCCGCGCGGTGGCCCCGCTGGAGCGGCTGGCCGGCTGGGGGCTTCCGCTGCTGCGTCCGCACGGCGAGATGGCCGTTCTGAAGGGGGACACGGCCGAGGAGGAGCTGAAGGCGGCGCGGGCCGCGCTCGGCCGGCTCGGTGCCGTGGAGAGCTCGGTGGTGCAGGTCGGCGAGGGCGTGGTGGATCCGCTGTCGACGGTGGTGCGGGTCGTGGTCGGGGAGAGCCCCGGCGGCGTGCGGGCGGCGACGCGCAGGGCGAAGGCGGCGCGAGCCAGCCGGGCGGCGAAGAACTCGGGCCGGCGCCGGTACTGAGGCGCGTTCTACTCCATACAAACGGCCAAAACGACATAATCCGGAGTGTCTCCGGGATAACGGGCACATCGCTGTGCATCGTGTTCCACGTGAAACGTCGCTCCCTGCTCCCAGGAGTCCTCAGCCGCGGTCGTGCCGCGGCTGAGGCGCGCGCCAAGAAGCCCTCAAAGTCGGCCCATGAGGTGGATTCATCCACAGGCAGTCGGGCCTCGCTGGTTCACGACCCCGAAAGCATGGCAGGCTCTGTGCATTGCGAGCCTGTAGTCGAGGAGAGTGAATCCTTGCGGTCCGACGCCAACATCGCGGGGCCGATGACCGATCCGGTCCCCGGTCCCCGTTCGGAATCATTCGGGGGTGATGTTTCACGTGAAACATTGCCCCCGATGGACGACACCCCCATCGGTCGCGCCGCCCAGTTGGCGGTCGAAGCGCTCGGTCGGGCCGGCGAGGGGCTCCCTCGGCCGGCTCAGACCCGAGTGATGGTGGTGGCCAATCAGAAGGGCGGGGTCGGGAAGACCACGACCACGGTCAACCTTGCCGCATCGCTCGCCCTGCACGGGGCGCGGGTGCTGGTGATCGACCTCGATCCCCAGGGCAACGCCTCCACGGCGCTGGGCATCGACCACCATGCCGATGTGCCGTCGATCTATGACGTCCTGGTGGAGAGCCGACCGCTCTCCGAGGTCGTACAGCCGGTCCTCGATGTCGAGGGGCTGTTCTGTGCGCCGGCCACGATCGACCTCGCCGGTGCCGAGATCGAGCTCGTGTCCCTGGTGGCACGGGAGAGCCGGCTGCAGCGGGCCATCGAGGCCTATGAGCAGCCGCTGGACTATGTCCTCATCGACTGCCCGCCGTCGCTCGGCCTGCTCACCGTCAACGCTCTGGTGGCCGGCGCCGAGGTGGTCATCCCGATCCAGTGCGAGTATTACGCGCTGGAAGGCCTGGGGCAGCTGCTGAAGAACGTGGATCTGGTCCGCGCTCATCTCAACCCCAAGCTGCATGTATCAACCATCCTGTTGACCATGTACGACGGCCGGACCCGGCTCGCCGCGCAGGTCGCGGATGAGGTGCGTACCCACTTCGGCAAGGAAGTGCTGCGCACGAGCATCCCGCGCTCGGTCCGGATCTCGGAGGCACCCAGCTACGGCCAGACCGTGCTGACCTACGACCCGGGCTCCAGCGGGGCACTGTCCTACCTCGAAGCGGCGCGTGAGATGGCGTTGCGCGGCGCCGAGGGCACCAATGAGCATGATCAGCACAGCATGTCGGAGGGGATCCAGTGAGTGATCGACGCAGAGGGCTCGGCCGTGGTCTAGGCGCGCTGATCCCGGCGGCACCGTCATCGGCGGGTACATCGCCGTCAGCGGTACCGCTGCTGACCGCGGACCGGAGCTTGCTGGCGGCCACCAAGGTCGCCGGTCTGAACTCCAGAGCCCAGGATGCTCCGCCGACGGTGGACATCCCGGTTTCACGTGAAACAGAGCCGGATCCGCCGGCAGCCGAAGCGCCCCCGGCGCCGAGCGCCTACTTCGCCGAGCTGCCGATCGACTCGATCACGCCGAACTCGCGTCAGCCCCGTGAGGTGTTCGACGAAGAGGCGCTGAACGAGCTCATCACCTCCATCAAGGAAGTGGGCCTGCTCCAGCCGGTCGTCGTGCGACAGGCGGGGCCGGAGCGCTATGAGCTCATCATGGGCGAGCGCCGGTGGCGGGCCTGCCGGGAGGCCGGTCTGGAGAACATCCCGGCCATCGTCCGGGCGACCGAGGACGAGAAGCTTCTCCTGGACGCGCTCCTGGAGAACCTGCACCGCGCCCAGCTGAACCCGCTGGAAGAGGCGGCGGCCTACGACCAGCTGCTGCGCGACTTCGCCTGCACGCATGAGCAGTTGGCCGACCGGATCGGGCGCTCACGCTCCCAGGTCTCCAACACGCTGCGCCTGCTGAAGCTCTCTGCACCCGTGCAGCGACGGGTCGCGGCCGGAGTGATCTCCTTCGGACACGCGCGCGCTCTGCTCTCCCTGGAGGACGGGGAGGATCAGGATCTGCTGGCGCACCGCATCGTGGCCGAGGGGCTGTCGGTGCGGGCGGTCGAAGAGATCGTCACCCTGATGAACGCCGAGCCGCAGAGCGCGAAGAAGGCGGTGGGCCCGAGGGCCGGACGGCGGGTCTCCCCGGCGCTGACCAATCTCGCCACCCGGCTGTCGGACCGGTTCGACACCCGGGTGAAGGTCGACCTGGGGCAGAAGCGCGGAAAGATCGTGGTGGAGTTCGCCTCGATAGAGGATCTGGAGCGGATCCTGGGGACGATGGCCCCCGGTGAAGGCAAGGTCCTGGAGAGCAGGCTCGACGAGGAGTCCGACGACGACGTCGAATGAGTCCGCCGTTCAGGGGAGCGGGTGGTGTTCCGGCCGGAACACCACCCGCTCTTTGCTTGTCCTCAGTGTCCTGGGACAGGGGGCGAGACTACGATGCGTAGGGGTAGGGAGCCTCTCTGGGGAGGGAAGCCCATGCGTGCGTCGAAGGTCGGACTGGAGCACGAGCGGCACATGGCCGCTCTCGTAGCAGCGGGACTGGGCTTGGGGGCGGTGGGGGGATTCGTGGGCAGTTTGGTTCGCGACAGAAATGAGGGCCTGGCCGTATGGGGCGTCGGCTCGTTCCGCTCACGTTGGACAACCTCTCGGATCTCCCCAAGCGCTGCAGATCGTGCGTCTTCTGGGAACTCGATCCGGTAAGCGGTGAGGCCGCCGTGCAGGCGGGCAAGCCGGAGCTGGAGAAGGAGGCCTGGATCTCCGCGGTCCTGCTGGAGTGGGGCTCGTGCGGCCGGGTGGTGTACGTCGACGACGTCCCGGCCGGCTTCGTCCTCTACGCGCCGCCGGCGTATGTCCCGCGCTCCATGGCCTTTCCCACCAGTCCGGTGTCACCGGACGCCGTGCAGCTGATGACCGCCAGGATCATGCCCGGGTACCAGGGGCAGGGCATCGGGCGGGTATTGGTGCAGACGGTCGCCAAGGACCTGGTACGCCGTGGAGTCAAAGCGGTCGAGGCGTTCGGCGACGCCAAGTGGGCCGAGCCGGGCTGTGTCCTGCCGGCCGACCACCTACTCGCGGTGGGCTTCAAGACGGTACGCGCCCATCCGCGTTATCCCCGGCTGCGGCTGGAGCTGCGATCGACGATCTCCTGGAAGGAAGACGTCGAGATGGCGATCGACCGGCTGCTGGGAGCCGTCCAGAAGGAGCCGGTCCTCAGGCCACTGTGAGGTGTGGACACCCCGGAACGCGAACAGGCCCGCTCCTTCGAGGAGCGGGCCTGTTTCACGTGGAACGGTCGAACGGTGGAACCGGACGACGTCGTCTCAGACGGCGTCGCCGATGAAGTCCGCCAGATCGCGCTTGATGGCGGCCTTCGGCTTGGCGCCGACGATGGTCTTCACGACCTCGCCGCCCTTGTAGACGTTGAGCGTCGGGATCGACATCACGCCGTACTTGGCAGCGGTGACCGGGTTCTCGTCGATGTTGAGCTTGACGATGGTGATGTCCTCGGCGTGCTCCTCGGCGATCGCCTCCAGGGAGGGGGCGATCTGCCGGCACGGGCCGCACCACTCGGCCCAGAAGTCGACCAGCACGGGCTTGTCGCTGGCGAGGACCTCCTCGGCGAAGGTCGCGTCGGTCACAATCTTGGTCTTGCCGGCCACGGCAGTCTCCTCAGGCTTGATACGTGTGGGGGAGAGGGTTGGTGAGGGTCAGGCGGTCTTCTCGGCGTCCGCGAGGGCGGCGAGGAAGCGTTCGGCGTCCAGCGCGGCCGAGCAGCCGGTGCCGGCCGCCGTGATCGCCTGACGGTAGGTGTGGTCCACGACGTCACCGGCGGCGAAGACACCGGAGATGTTGGTACGGGTGCTGGGCGCGTCGACCGTGAGGTATCCCTCGCCGTCCAGTTCCAGCACACCCTTGAACAGCTCGGTGCGCGGGTCGTGGCCGATGGCGATGAACAGCCCGGTGACGGGCAGCTCCGAGCTCTCACCGTTCTTGGTGCTGCGCAGCGTGAGGCCGGACAGCTTGTTCTCGCCGTGGATCTCAGCGACTTCGCTGTCCCACACGAACGAGATCTTCGGGTCGGCGAAGGCGCGCTCCTGCATGGCCTTCGAGGCACGCAGGCTGTCGCGGCGGTGGACGATCGTCACGGACTTGGCGAAGCGGGAGAGGAACGTCGCTTCCTCGATCGCCGTGTCGCCGCCGCCGATGACGGCGATGTCCTGGTCCTTGAAGAAGAAGCCGTCACAGGTGGCACACCAGGAGACCCCGCGGCCGGAGAGCTGGTCCTCGTTGGGGAGGTTCAGCTTGCGGTGCTGGGAGCCGGTGGTGACGATGACGGCCTTCGCCCGGTGGACGGTGCCCTCGGTGTCGGTGACGGTCTTGATGTCACCGCTGAGGTCCACCGCGACCACGTCGTCGGGGATGAGCTCGGCGCCGAAGCGCTCGGCCTGGGCGCGCATGTTGTCCATGAGGTCCGGGCCGAGGATGCCCTCGCGGAAGCCGGGGAAGTTCTCCACCTCGGTGGTGTTCATCAGCGCACCGCCTGCGGTGACCGATCCCTCGAAGACCAGCGGCTTCAGGGCGGCGCGCGCTGTGTACAGCGCGGCGGTGTAGCCCGCAGGCCCGGATCCGATGATGATCACGTTACGGACGTCGCTCACGGGTGTCTTCCTCGTCTCTACCGACTACTGCGGGGCCCTGGCGGGACTCTCGTCCTGCCTAACGGATCCTAAGGGTCCAGCATTCCCGCAGTGGTACGCCGTCAGCGCGCGTACGTGTCCTGGCGAAGTACCCGGCCCGGCTTGGTGGAGCAGCCGGCGTCCACGACATACAGATCGACATGGGCCGGGTCGCCGGGATGCGGAAGGACCACCAGATACGCGTCGGTGCCCTCGTACGGTTCGTGTGCGGAGGCGAGCGGCTGCTCGGAGCGGTGGATGCCGTTCTGCACACACGGCGGCAGGGGGACGGACTGGGTGCGCAGCGGCGTGGTGGCGGGGGTGTCGGAGCCGAGCGCCGGGGACTGCGGATCCTTGCCGCTGACGACGTGCGCCGGGAGACCCAGGAGCTCATGGACGCGCGCTTTCAGGGCGCTGCCGGCCTCGGCGACATTCGGCGATTCGCCGGGCTGCCGCGCGGTGGCGTGAACGCCCGCGTCCTTTCTGGCCGAATCGTTGGTCTTGTTCGACGTCAGGTCGACGGAGTGCAGCAGGACGCCGCCGAGACCCAGGACCGCGACCGTGGAGGCCGTGACGAGCAGTGTCCTGGCCCAGCGGCGCCGGGGGCGGGCGTGGCCGCGTCCGGGTCCCGTGGAGGCCGGAGAGTGGCCGGTGGGCCGATCGGCCGCCGCCGCTGTTCCACGTGGAACCGATGCGTCGGCTGTTTCACGTGGAACAGCCGGGGGCGCCGTCGAGTCGAGCAGTGCTTCGGCGGCGAGTGCGGCATCGATGCGGCCGGCGATGTCGGCGGGCATGCGCGGGGGGCCGGGGAGTGTGCCCAGCAGGTTGCGGATCTCGTCCAGCGAGGTGCGCACGTCGGAGCAGAGCGCGCAGCCGTCGAGATGGCCGCGTACGTCCGCGGAGCGGCCCGGCGGAAGGAGGCCTTCGGCCAGGTCCGAGATCTCCGAGACCTCGGGGTGTGCGTCCATCCCCGTCGTCGAAGTCACTGGTGGCCACCTCCGCCCTTTTCCGTTGCCGTCTCTGGGACGGATGTCCCCTCCGTCCGGTTCCTTCCCCGGCCTGGGTCCGCGTTACTCCCCTGGTCGGCGCGCAGATGAGTGAGGAGTGGAAGGAGCCGTGCCCGGCCGCGCGCGCATCTGCTCTTCACGGTGCCGGTCGGCACATCGAGTACGGCGGCGGCCTCGGCGACGGGGTAGCCCTGCATGTCCACCAGGACAAGGGCGGCGCGCTGATCGGGAGGCAGGGTGGCCAGGGCGGTGATCAGTTCGCGGTGGAGCTCGCCGCGCTCGGCGGGGGCGGCGGCGGATTCATGCGGTTCGAGGAGCGTCTCGAAGCGGTCCTCGTCGACGACGGGGGAAGTGCGCCGGGAGACGGTTTTGCGCGCCCGGTCCAGGCACGCGTTCACGGTTATCCGGTGCAGCCAGGTGGTCACCGCGGACTGGCCCCGGAAGGTGTGGGCGGCACGGAAGGCGGACACCAGAGCGTCCTGGACGGCGTCGGCGGCTTCCTCGCGGTCCCCCAGAGTGCGCAGAGCGACCGCCCAGAGGCGGTCGCGGTGGCGCCGGACGATCTCCCCGAAGGCGTCGGGGTCTCCCGCGACGTGCCGGGCGAGGAGATCAGCGTCGCTGGCCTCCTCCCCCGGCTTGCTGCCGTCGTCCACAAGCGCCTCCCCGTCCGCTGCTCAGCTGTTGCCGAGGACCTTTATTTCCGTGATGCCGCCACGGAAGCCACCACCGGACTCGGGCGGCAGGTCGGTGATGTGGATCAGGATGTAGCGCGTTTCCACCTGCTGGCCGGCGGTCACCTGAACGGTGCTCCCGGCCTTGGCCGCCGGGGCGAGCCGCTGCGGGAAGGCCGCCAGGGTGGTGGGCTGGGAAGCGTCCGGTGCCGCGGCCAGAACCTCCACGGTCTGGCCGGGTACCCACATCGTGAGGTCGATGCCGGTGACCTTACGCCGGCTGCCCAGGTCGACGATGATGCCACTGCCCTGGATGCGGTTGGGCAGGTTGCCGAAGTTCGACTGGCCCTTGTAGTTGCTGGTGATCCAGGAGGTGTCGGCCTTGCCGTCGACGGCGAACGCGACCTTGTCGGGCGCTATCGGGGCGGCCAGCGGCGAGAACTCACTGGCCGAGGAGATGGCCAGCGGTGTGCCGGGAGCGGCGCTGCTGGGGTCCTGGCCGGCCCGCTGGGAGTTGCCGGTGTCTTCCTTGCTCTGTTCCTCGCGGCCCATGAGGGTGTCCGCGAGCTGCCAGCTGCCCAATCCCAGCGCGGCGATCAGCAGCGCGGAAACGGCCCACTTGAGTACCTTGCCGGTGCGGCCGGGAAGGGCCGGCGGCGGAGCGGGGGACGCCGGTGCCGGCCGGGGCGTGGCGGGCGTCTGGCGGTAGGGGCCCTGCTGGTACGTGGTGCGCTGGTACGGCGAGATGTCCGGCTCAGGGGGCTTGATCCGGGGCAGGCCGGCGACCGCTCGAGCCAGCTCCTCCGGAGTGGTGCACGGCGAATCCTCGCGGGAGGCGGTGGCGCCCTCGTTGACGAGCGCGCGCATAGCGATCTCGGACAGCCCGCGGTGGACCCCCGCGCGCACCTGGTCGGGGGCGACGAGCCCGACGGCCTTGGGCAGGCCGGTGAGGCCGTACGCGTCCTCCTCGTAGGGCCAGCGCCGGGTGAGCGAGGCGTAGAGCAGCGCGCCGATCGCCTCGGTGTCCTCGCGCTGCGGGCGCTCGGACTTCAGGCCGCGCAGCGCGGCGGTGACGGCGAGGCCGCGGATGCGGTACTGCCCGGAACCGGTGCGCAGTACGGAGCCCGGGCTGAGCCGCAGATGCGCCAGTCCCTCGCGGTGGGCGGCGGCCATGGCCTGGGAGACCTGGCTGACCATCTGGTAGGCGTCGTGCGGCTCCAGCGGTCCGGCGGCCAGGCTGTCACTGAGCGCGGCGGCGTCGGGGAGCCATTCGTGGATGACGTAGACGAGGTCGTTCTCCTCGACCGCGTCGAGGACCTGGACGAAACGGGGATCACCCAGGAGTGCGGCCGAACGGGCGGCCGCGAGCACCTGACGGGCCCTGGAGTGGTCGGCGGGCAGGAGATGGATGCCCACGGCACGCCGTAGCTTCTCGTCGACCGCCCGCCAGCTGCTGAAGCCGTCGAGGCGGGTGACGCACTCCTCCAACTGGTAGCGGCGGGCCAGCTTGTGGCCGCTGTGGAGTTCCGGCGGCTTGCTCTTGCCCTTGTGCTGCTCCGCTGCCTCGTCCTGCGGTTCGTCCCGCGCGTCCTGGGGGTTGTCCTGATCCGTCGTCTCGTCGGGTGTGGCCCCGTCCTGCTGGACGGTGGGCGGCGGTTCGCCGCTCTCGTTGGCCACTCCGACGGCAGCCGTACTCCGATCCGCCACCGTCGTTCCTGCCTCCCCATCCGTTGCGCGATCCCACTTCAGAGCCAAGGCCAATTGTGCCCACAGTCCGGCTCTATGCACGACACACGGCGGGAGCCGATGGTTGCCCGCCGTGTTCTTTCGATCAGCGGCCGAGTCTGCCGCGCACCATTCCGACCATCGCGGTCATTTCCTCGATCCTCATACGCTTGGCGGCGATGTAGAAGACGCCGATCAGCAGTGCGCCGCCGACGATCAGGGAGACCAGCGAGCCGGAAGCCCCGCTGCCCAGGGTCCGGGTGATGCCGTAGACCGCGACCCCGGCGGCCAGGGCGGCGGGGACGCAGGCGCCGGTGAGGCGTGCGTACGTCCGGGTGATGCGCTTGCCGTCGAGGTCGCCGCCCAGCCGGGTGCGCAGCCGCCTGACGGCGACGCCGACGCCGACCGCGTAGGCCAGCCCGTAGGAGAAGGCCATACCGACCACGGCCCAGCGGGAGGGGAGCACGACGAAGCAGACCGCGGACGCGACGGCGTTCACCGCGGCGACGATCACCGTGTTGTAGAAGGGGGTGCGGGTGTCCTCGAAGGCGTAGAAGCCGCGCAGCACGACGTACTGCACGGAGAACGGGATCAGTCCGATCCCGAAGGCCATCAGGATGAATCCGATGTTGCGCGCGGAGTCCGTTCCGGTGCCGGCGTACAGCAGGCTGCACATCGGGACGCCGAGGGCGAGGAAGGCGAAGGCGGCCGGGACGATGGCCACGGCCGAGGTGCGCAGGCCGTAGGAGATGTCGTCGCGGACCGCAGGTGAGTCCCCGTCGTGGGCGGCGCGGGAGATCCGGGGCAGCACGGCGGCCATGACGGAGACCGTGATGATCGCCTGCGGCATCTGCCAGATCAGCAGTGCGTTGTTGTAGGCGGTGATGCCGGTGCCCTGGAAACCGAGCTTGTCGGCCTCGGACCCGGCCCAGGTGGCGAGCTGGGTGACGACGATGAGGCCGGCCTGGTTGGCGAGGACGAAGAAGAACGTCCACTTGGCCAGCTTCGCGGCGTGGCCGAGTCCGTGGCCGCGCCAGTCGAAGCGCAGCCGGAACTTGAAGCCCGCCTCGCGCAGATAGGGCAGCATCGCGATGGACTGCACGGCCAGGCCGAGCAGGGTGCCGATGCCGAGCAGCTGGATGCCCTCGGGGGAGATCGTGGTGGCGTCCATCTTGGTCGTGCCGTAGGAGCCGTAGACCCAGATGAACATGCCGAAGGTGAAGATGACGACGATGTTGTTGAGGACCGGGGTCCACATCATCGCGCCGAACTTGCCTCGGGCGTTGAGGATCTGCCCCATCACGACGTGCACACCCATGAAGAAGATCGTGGGCAGGCAGTAGCGGGCGAAGGTCACCGCGACGTCGAAGGTGGCCGGGTTGTCCGCGATCTTCGTGGACATCATGCGGACCAGCAGCGGGGCCGCGATCACGGTGAGCGTGACGATGCCGCCGAGAATGACCATGACGAGGGTCAGCAGCCGGTTCGCGAACGCGGTGCCGCCGTCCTCGTCGTCCTTCATCGCGCGGACCAGCAGCGGGACGAAGACGGAGTTGAGGCCGCCGCCGACGGTGAGGATGTAGATCATCGTGGGCAGGACCATCGCGACCGCGTAGGAGTCGCCGAGGGTGGCGACACCGATCGCCGCGGCGATGACCAGGGTGCGGACGAAGCCGGTGAGGCGGGAGACCAGGGTGCCGGCCGCCATCAGGGCGCTGGACTTCAGGATGCTGCCGCCACGGCCGGCGGAGCGCGGCGCGGGGACCGGGGCCGCCTGCTGCTCCGGCTCGGGCACAACAGGCTCCACGGGCGGCCCGACGGGCGCCGCGGTGGGCTGCTGGTCGCGGTACAGGTGCGCGAACGCGTCGTAGGGGGGCGGCTCCTCGGCCGCGTGGGTCACCAGGTCGTCCACCCCGACGTACTGCGTGGTGGCGTCGTCGCCGTACGGCATCTGGTACTGCTGTTGCTGCGGGGGCCACGGCTGCCCGTAGGGCGGGGGCGGCGGCGGAGGGTGCGCGGCGCGGTCGTAGAGCGCCTCGCCGACGGGGTCCTGCGCGGTCGGATCCTGCTGCTGGTACGGATCGTGGGCGTAGGTGTTCTGCAGATAGGGGTCCGGCGGGACCGGGTGGGAGCCCGGGGGTGGCGGCGGTACCTGTGCGCGCGGATCTCCGGCCGGAGTCTCCCGGTCGCGGTCACCGTCGTACGGCGCGTTCATCTGCCCCACCTTATTGATTGTCCGCTGTCGAGACCCGGCCTGGCTATCGGTCCACCTTCTCACCCGGCGGGGACGGGTCCGT
This sequence comes from Streptomyces sp. H39-C1, assembly GCF_027158125.1. NCBI lineage: Bacteria > Bacillati > Actinomycetota > Actinomycetes > Kitasatosporales > Streptomycetaceae > Streptomyces > Streptomyces sp. H39-C1. Next base: position 100,887 of record NZ_JAPVLS010000001.1, on the reverse strand, counting down.
GTTTTCCGGGGCGGTGTCCGGAGCCGGGTCACCCGGCTGCCCGGCTTCGGCGCCGACCGCACCGTCGCTCTCTTCCAAGCCGTCCGCACCGCCCGTACCGTCCGCACCATCGGCACCGTCAGTGCCGTCGTCGCCGTCACCGGCCGCGTCGCCGTCGTCGTCCCCGTCGGCATCGGTGCCACCCGCTCCGGCGGCCGCCTTGCGCTTGCGCTGGTTGTACATCTTCACGCCGGCCAGCGCGAGGAGCAGCAGGCCGCCGGCGATCACCAGCATCACGGTGTCGGTGATCGAGGTGACCTTGACGTTGAACGAGATCGGATCGCCGTACTTGACGCCGTCCTTGGTGTAGAGCTGGGCGGTCACCTGCGCCAGGCCGTTCGCGCCCGCCTTGGTGGGGAACTTCAGCGAGCGGGTGTGGCCGCCCTCGACGGTGACCGGCTGGGGGTCGCCGACGTCCAGCCGGATCTGCGCGCTGGAGGTGAGCCGCAGTTCCAGACCGGTGACGGCCTGCCCGAGTTCGTTCTTCACGGTGACCGGGATCGTGGCACTGCGCCCGGACAGCGTCAGGTTGGTCTTGTCCAGGATGTGCACCGAGCCCATGAGGTCGGTGAGGTAGGACCCGATGGAGTTACGGAACAGCGAGGCGCCGATGGGGTCGCCGCGCCAGGCGTTGGACATCGAGCGCAGGACCGCCGCGGTGAAGGGGACGGTGACCCGGTCCTTGCGGCTGAGGATCACCGTGAATCCGTTGAGCTGGCCCTGCGTCCGCTGGATGTCCTGGAACGCGCTGGTGCTGATCTCCTGCTTGCGCAGGTAGTCGGGGTACGCGGAGGTGCCGGGCACCTTGTGGTTGGCGGCCGGGTCCGCGGGCGCCTTGGTGGCCGCGTCGAAGCTGATGGTCTGCGCCCAGGGGCTGTGGCCGACCGCGGCGATGCCCTGGGCCATCTCCTGGGCCTGGGACGCGGTGGGCATGCGCTGCGGCGCGACGACGATGCTGCGCTGCTTGGTCGGCGCCTGCATGGTGATCATCAGGGTCTGGGAGAGGAACTCCTGGACCGCGAGGGTCGACGCCGAGGCGCTCGTCATGTCGCCCGTGAACGCCTTGGAGAGCACGGCGTCGCTGACCACCGCCGTGGTGCCGCCGCTGATCGGCCGGGCGGACGTCGGGGTGTAGGCGAGCGAGCCGGTCTCTCCGAAGCTGTCGCTGCGCGCGATCAGCTTGTCGGCGCCGCCGGCGGTGGCGATGTCCACGATCGACGGATCGACGGCGCCGTCGGCCGGCCAGGCCACATTGGAGGTCGGTTCCAGGCCGAGGATCGTGTCGACGGTCCTGACCCCCAGATCCGTGGCCGTCTTGAGGTGGCCGAGGGTCGCGGGGACGTCCTTGCCGTGATGGGCGATCGAGGCGATGTCGGTGTCACCGAAGGGCAGCGACACCACCTCATGGCCGGCGGTCGCGGACTTCAGGTCGTTGAGCCACTGCTTGGCGTTCTCGGTGCCCGTACCCGGCGTGGTGTGCGCGACGTCCCCGTCCGGACCCAGTACCCGGTAGCTGCGGGTCATGAAGTCGACGGTGGCGAGCAGGTCCGGATCGACGACCCAGGTGATCGGCAGGGTCTTGCCCAGCTCCACCAGCTCCTGCAGCCGGCCGCCGGGGGCGAGATCCGCCGCGAGGTCGTCGTCCAGGAAGATCGGGCTCTGCTGGTCGTCGGTGTCGCTGCGCACCGCCAGATGCGGCCGGTCGGCCAGCGGCCACAGGAAAGTGAACTGGGTCGGCTTGGCCTCACCCTTCGCATACCAGGGGAGAAACGTCCGCTGGATCCCCAGGACGTGGTTGTAGGCCTCGTCGGCGGTCTGGCCGTTGAGGGTGACTCCCAGCTGGTAGACGCCGTCAGCACCCAGCTCCAGGGCGCTCACGGGCACCTTCAGGGAGAAGGCGCTGCTCGCGCCGGACGGGATGTCCGCCAGCTTGGCCGTGTGCTCGGTGATCAGGCTGCCGTCGTCTCCGGTGCTCCCGGTGCGTGCGGCGGCGGAGCTGATCGCGCTGCGGCTGGTCAGCGGGCTGCTGGAGGAGACCCGCAGTCCGGCCTCGGCATGGGTGATCGTGGCCCGTCCGGTGTTGGTGACGGTGCCCTCGACGGTGATCGTGCCGTCCTTGGCCGGGGTGACCGGGTCCACGGATTCCAGGGACACCTGGGCGGTCCGTGATCCGGTACCGGCCGAGGCGGCGTAGGAGGCGGGTGCGGCGTGCACCTGCAGCAGGCCCGCGAAGAGCGACGCCCCGGCGATCAGCGCGGCCGCGCGGCGTAGCCGCCGCGGACGAGCCGTGGGTGTACCGGGTGACTGTGCCGCCTCGCCCACTCGTTTGCCCGTCCTGTCGTCAATCGGATGTGCGTCCTGGCATGTTAACGATCGGGCGAGAGGCAAAGTGCTGCGGACTGCTCCATGTGGACCGGGGACATAACGCGGAGGCCAGGAGGCTCGCGGCCACGTACCCTTTTACGTTGTGCCGAATGCCAACAATGACCCCCAGATCCAGCAGGCCCCTCACACGGTCGCGCCGGTCGCCGAAGACCTCGGCCGCCGCTTCCAGGAAGCCGGCTTCAAGCTCGCCCTCGTCGGCGGCTCGGTCCGTGACACCCTGCTCGGCAGGCTCGGCAACGACCTGGACTTTACGACCGACGCCCGCCCGGAACAGGTGCTGAAGATCATCCGGCCCTGGGCGGAGGCCGTGTGGGAGGTCGGTATCGCCTTCGGCACCGTCGGGTGCATGAAGGACGGCTTCCAGGTCGAAGTCACCACCTACCGGTCCGAGGCTTACGACCGGACCTCCCGCAAGCCCGAGGTCTCCTACGGCGACACCATCGAGGAGGATCTGGTCCGCCGCGATTTCACGGTCAACGCGATGGCCGTCGCGCTGCCGGGAAGCGTCTTCGTCGACCCGTACGGCGGCCTCGACGACCTGGCCGGACGGCTGCTGCGCACTCCCGGTACGCCGGAGGACTCCTTCTCCGACGACCCGCTGCGGATGATGCGCGCCGCGCGCTTCGCGGCCCAGCTGGACTTCGAGGTCGCTCCCGAGGTCGTCGCCGCGATGACGGCGATGGCGGACCGTATCGAGATCGTCTCGGCGGAGCGGGTCCGGGACGAACTGAACAAGCTCATCCTCTCGGACAACCCGCGCAAGGGTCTGCGGCTGCTGGTCGACACCGGGCTGGCGGAGCGGGTACTGCCGGAGCTCTCGGCGCTGCGCCTGGAGCGTGACGAGCACCACCGGCACAAGGACGTCTACGAGCACTCGCTGACCGTCCTGGAGCAGGCCATCGACCTGGAGACGGACGGCCCCGACCTGGTGCTGCGGCTGGCCGCGCTGCTGCACGACATCGGAAAGCCGCGGACCCGGCGCTTCGAGTCCGACGGCCGGGTCTCCTTCCACCACCACGAGGTGGTGGGCGCGAAGATGACCAAGTCCAGGATGGCCAAGCTCAAGTACCCCAACGACATGATCAAGGACGTCGCGAGGCTCGTCGAGCTGCATCTGCGGTTCCACGGGTACGGCACCGGGGAGTGGACGGACTCCGCCGTCCGGCGTTACGTGCGGGACGCGGGCCCGCTGCTGGGCCGGCTGCACAAGCTCACCCGGTCCGATTGCACGACACGGAACAAGCGCAAGGCGGCGGCGCTCTCCCGTACCTATGACGGGCTGGAGGAGCGGATCGGCGAGCTCCAGGAGCGGGAGGAGCTCGATTCGATCCGCCCGGACCTGGACGGCAACCAGATCATGCAGATCCTGGATGTCCCGCCCGGTCCGGTGATCGGCAAGGCCTACCAGTTCCTGCTGGAGCTGCGGCTGGAGAACGGCCCGATGGCCGAGGAGGACGCGATCGCCGCACTCAAGGAGTGGTGGGCGACGCAGGGCTGACCGCTCCGGCGGATGCGATGTTCCACGTGGAACATGGCACGGCCCGGACAGGCCCGGACGGCGCGAGGGGCGATGTTCCACGTGGAACATCGCCCCTGCGTGCGTCCGTGAACCGGGTGGGACCAGGTGGGACTACTTGTCCTTCAGGCAGAGCAGGAAGTCGCTGCCGCTACCGGACTCGGTGTACTGGTAGCGGAAGTCCGGTGCTGCCGCCGAGCACTTCTCTCCGGCCTCGGTGCTGCCGTACGTGCCACTAATCACCGCCAGCACCTTGTACTGCGCCTTGGCGTCCGTGCAGGAGACGACCTCCAGGTCCGGGTTGGTGTTGCTGGTGCTACCGCGGTGCATGCAGTCGCCGACGGCGGCCGTGCTGGCGCTCTTGTCGAGCGCGTTCACCCCGATGATCGCGGCGATCACGATGAGCGGGACCAGGATGCCGTAGGCACCCACCCGCCCGAAGATCGGCTTTCCGGGCTCGCGGGGCGGCCCCCAGCCACCGGTGGGCGCGGGGAGCTTGTTGAACTTGCCGCGTGCGCCCAGGTTGATGAGCAGGGTGACCGGCGTGATGACGAACGAGGCGATGCCCCACCAGCCCTGCCACAGGGTCTTGGTGGTCATGTCGCGGTGCGTGGCTATGCCGCAGGAGCGGCAGTAGTTGGCCTTCAGCTTGAGGAATCGCATGATGACCAGGAAGCCCTGGTGACCGCGGACCGTGGCGTGGACTGCGGGGTAGCCACCGCAGAAGGTGCACGCGCCGGGCTGGGCTCCCTGCTGGGGATACGGCTGCGTTCCCTGCTGCCCGAACGGGTTGCCGCCCTGCGGCGGTTGCGGCTGGCCGTACGGGTTCCCGCCCTGGGGCGGCTGCGGCTGCCCGTACGGGTTGCCGCCCTGCTGGTACTGCGGTGGCGGTGAAGTGGTCATGGGTGTCCCCCGAATGGGATGTATGAGCGACGTAAGAACGGGCGAACACTACTGGAGACCCCTGACACGGAGCATCGCCAGGGCCACCACCGCGTACAGCAGGGCCAGTAGGGCGATCAGCAGAGCGGACCGGCCGTCCGGCGGAAGCATCAGGGCGGCGACCGCCGCGGCGCCGACGAAGGCGACGTTGAAGGCCACGTCGTAGAGCGAGAAGACCCGTCCCCGGTACGCGTCGTCGACCGAGGACTGGACGACGGTGTCGGTGGCGATCTTGGCGCCCTGGGTGCAGATGCCCAGGGCGAAGGCGGCCACCAGCATGGGCGCGGGGTCGAACGGCAGGGCCAGCGGCGGGAGAAGCACGGCGGCGGACCCGGCGCAGACCGTGATCCAGCCGGCGGTGCCGAAGCGGGCGGTGGCCCAGGGCGTGACGACGGCGGCGGCGAAGAAGCCCGCACCCGAGACCCCCACCGCGAGTCCGAGCAGGGCCAGCCCACCGCTGCCGTCGTCGCCCGGCCGGTCCGACGCGGTGTTCCAGGCGTAGCGGCACAGCATCAGCAGGACGACGGTGAGTGCGCCGTAACAGAAGCGCAGGGCGGTCATGGCGGCCATGGCCCGCACCGCGGCCGGGCGGCTGCGCAGATGGCGCAGCCCCTCCGCGAGGCCGTGCACGGTGCCGGTCAGCGCTGTGCCGAGGCGTGGTTGGACGAGGTCCGGGTCGGGGCCGAGGAGGTCGCGGTCCAGGGCGAGGGCGGCCAGGCCCGCGCAGAGGTAGACGAACGCGGCGAGCAGCACCACGGTCGCGTCGGCTCCGGCGCCCTTGGCGAGGCCGAGGTGGACGAGGAAGGCGAGGCCGCCGCCGGCCGTCGCGGCCAGCGTTCCCGCTGTCGGCGACAGCGAGTTGGCCATCACGAGCCGCTCCCGGTCCACGACGCGCGGCAGCGCGGCCGACAGCCCGGCCAGGACGAAGCGGTTGACGGCGGTGACGGACAGCGCCGACAGATAGAACAGCCAGTCCGGGACATGCGCCAGGATCAGCGCGGCCGTGCCGCAGGACAGCACCGCGCGCAGCAGGTTGCAGTACAGCAGGACCTGGCGGCGCCGCCAGCGGTCCAGCAGCACCCCGGTGAACGGCCCCAGCAGCGAGTACGGCAGCAGGAGCACGGCCATCGCTGAGGCGATGGCGGCGGGGGACGCCTGCTTCTCGGGCGAGAACACGACGTACGTGGCGAGCGCGACCTGGAAGACGCCGTCGGACAGTTGGGACAGCAGGCGCACCGCGAGCAGCCGCCGGAAGTCGCGCAGCCGCAGCAGTACGCGGAGATCGCGCACAACAGCCATGGGCACAGCCTCACATGACGCGTCAGGCCCCGGGTGCACCACCCGGGGCCTGACGGTTACGCGTCGTGCGTGATCGGCGGTTCAGCGGCGATCAATGGCGATCGGCGGTTACGTGCCGATCGACCGGTGAGCCAGAGCCGGCTGGGCTCAGCGCTCGACCTCGCCCTTGATGAACTTCTCGACGTTGTCGCGGGCCTCGTCGTCGAAGTACTGCACCGGCGGGGACTTCATGAAGTACGAGGACGCCGAGAGGATCGGGCCACCGATGCCGCGGTCCAGGGCGATCTTCGCGGCACGCACCGCGTCGATGATGACGCCGGCCGAGTTCGGGGAGTCCCAGACCTCGAGCTTGTACTCCAGGCTCAGCGGGACGTCACCGAAGGCGCGGCCCTCGAGGCGGACGAACGCCCACTTGCGGTCGTCGAGCCACGCCACGTAGTCCGACGGGCCGATGTGCACGTTGTCGGCACCCAGGTCGCGGTCGATCTGCGAGGTGACGGCCTGCGTCTTCGAGATCTTCTTCGACTCGAGGCGGTCGCGCTCCAGCATGTTCTTGAAGTCCATGTTGCCGCCGACGTTCAGCTGCATGGTGCGCTCCAGCAGGACACCGCGGTCCTCGAAGAGCTTCGCCATCACACGGTGCGTGATCGTGGCGCCGACCTGCGACTTGATGTCGTCACCGACGATCGGCACACCGGCCTCGGTGAACTTGTCCGCCCACTCCTTGGTGCCGGCGATGAAGACCGGGAGGGCGTTGACGAACGCGACCTTGGCGTCGATGGCGCACTGCGCGTAGAACTTCGCAGCGACCTCGGAGCCGACGGGCAGGTAGCAGACGAGAACGTCGACCTGACGGTCCTTGAGGATCTTGACGATGTCGACCGGGGCCGCGTCCGACTCCTCGATGGTCTCGCGGTAGTACTTGCCGAGACCGTCGTGGGTGTGACCGCGCTCGACGGTGACACCGCTCTGCGGAACGTCGCAGATCTTGATCGTGTTGTTCTCGCTGGCGCCGATGGCGTCCGCGAGGTCGAGGCCGACCTTCTTCGCGTCGACATCGAAGGCGGCCACGAACTCGACGTCACGCACGTGGTAGTCACCGAACTGCACGTGCATGAGGCCAGGCACGCGGCCGTTCGGGTCGGCGTCCTTGTAGTACTCGACACCCTGCACCAGCGACGCGGCGCAGTTGCCCACGCCAACAATGGCTACGCGAACCGAACCCACGGTTGCTCCCTGTGTAATCGTCACGCGGTTCCCCGGTCTCCGGGTTGGCCGCCATGTTCTTGAGTGTTGCGGTCTTGTGTGTTGTCGTCCTGCTTGGCCGACGGGCGCGTGGTGCGCCCGTTGCGCTCGGTCTCGATCAGCTCGTTGAGCCAGCGGACCTCGCGCTCCACCGATTCCATGCCGTGCCGTTGCAGCTCGAGCGTGTAGTCGTCGAGCCGCTCACGGGTGCGCACCAACGAGGCGCGCATCTTGTCCAGGCGTTCCTCGAGGCGGCTGCGCCGCCCCTCGAGGACGCGCATCCGAACGTCCCGTGACGTCTGGCCGAAGAAGGCGAAACGAGCCGCGAAGTGCTCGTCCTCCCATGCGTCCGGCCCTGAGTGGGCGAGGAGCTCCTCGAAGTGCTCCTTGCCCGCCGTGGTCAGCCGGTAGACGATCTTCGCCCGGCGGCCGACGAGGGGAGCGGCCAGCGGATCCACGTCCGGAACCGTCTCCTCGATCAACCAGCCCTGGGCGACCAGCGTCTTCAGGCAGGGATAAAGGCTGCCGTAGCTGAACGCGCGGAACACACCGAGCGAGGTGTTGAGCCGCTTGCGCAGCTCGTAACCGTGCATCGGGGATTCGCGCAGCAGGCCGAGAACAGCGAATTCGAGGATCCCGGAGCGCTTGCTCACTGCCCCCGCCTCTCCGTCCTGGCCACCGCTGAACCCGGGTCCGCCCCGGTGTGTGGTGGTGCTTGTGCCGACTCGATGTATCGACTCGATACATCGCGACGATAGAACGGCTTGATCTATCTGGCAAGGCGGCCCGCGGTGACCGGTGTCACATCGGGAAACCTGTGAAGGCCCAGCCGCCCGTTATGTGACGAAGGTTGGTGTCACAGGGCTTTTGAGCCTGCGTACTCTGTTCGCCATGCAGAGCACCGGGAACCCTGTGACGCGCGTGAGCGTCTTGGTCCTGGGTGCAGTGCGGCCTGACACTGCCGCACTCAGGGGGACCCACGGATATTCATTGCCGCCTTCAGGCGATCCCGCCTGTTCTAGGAGTAGCTGTTCATGAGCGATCACCGTCGCAAGCCGCCGCAGTCGCCCGGCGGCGGCCGCGCAGCCGCCCGGCGCGGAGCGCAGCAGCAACCGCCGCCGTCGTCCGGTGGCCGGCGCGCCGCAAACCCGCCGTCCCAGGGACCGTCATCGGGCGGATCCGCCGGTGACGGGCCTTCCTATCCCGGCCGCGCGGCTGCTCGCCGTGCTTCGCAGGGCGGTCGCCGCCGTGCGGCGAACGCTGCCGAGGGCGCGGGTGTCGCGGAAGGCGCGGGCGGTTCCGGTGGCGGCGGGCGCCGCAGGACCGGCGGTGGTGGCAGCGGCAGCGGCAGTGGCAGTGGTCCCGGCCGTCCCCCGAAGAAGCGCTTCATCGACTATCCGCGCTGGGGCAAGACCGGCTGGCGCCACTGGATGCCGTCCTGGAAGCAGGTCACGTCGCTGACCATCGCGTTCCTCGGCACGCTGGTCGGTATCGCGGGCATCGCGTACGCGATGGTGAAGGTCCCGAACGTGAACCTGGCCGCCACCGCGCAGAACAACGTCTACTACTGGGACGACAACACCCCGATGATCGCGACCGGCGGGGAGATCAACCGCCAGATCGTGCCCATCGAGTCGATCCCGAAGGCGATGCAGAACGCGGTCATCTCCGCGGAGAACAAGAGCTTCGAGGGCGACAGCGGCGTCGACCCCATGGGTATCGCGCGAGCCCTGAAGAACATGGCCACCGGCGGTGAGGTGCAGGGTGGTTCGACGATCACCCAGCAGTACGTCAAGAACTCCCGGCTCGACCAGTCGCAGACGATCACTCGTAAGTTCAAGGAACTGTTCATCTCGATAAAGGTCGGCGCCAGTGTGAGGAAGCCGGACATCATGGCCGGCTACCTCAACACCTCCTACTACGGGCGGGGTGCCTACGGGATCCAGGCCGCGGCCCGGACGTACTTCGGGGTCGACTCCGACAAGCTCAACCCGAGCCAGTGCGCGTTCCTTGCCGCGCTGCTCAAGGGCCCGACGTACTTCGACCCGGCCGGTGCGGTGGACATCGACCAGCACGCCACCCCCGAGGCCAACAAGGCACGGTCCATGGACCGCTGGAAGTGGATCCTTGACGAGGAGGTCAAGGACGGCCGCCTGGAGCCCGCGGATCGCGCGAAGTACACGGCGTACCCGATGCCGGGCCCGGTGAAGAAGAACGCGCAGATGGCCGGGCAGATCGGCTATCTGGTGGGGCTGGCCAAGTCCTACGTCACCAGCAACACCAACGTCACGGCCGACATGCTGACCAAGGGCGGCTACCAGATCCACACCACCTTCAACAAGAAGAAGGTGGCGGAGCTGGAGGCGTCGATCAAGGCGGTCCGCGACAAGAACCTGAAGCCGGACACCCGTAAGGACACCTCGGGGAAGAACACCACCCTGGACAAGGACGGCGGGTTCGTCGACAAGTTCGTGCAGTTCGGTGGCGCCTCGATCAACCCCAAGGACGGCGCGATCATCGCCATCTACGGCGGTACCGACGCGACGCAGCACTTCACCAACAACGCCGACGAGACCGGCGCGCAGGTCGGGTCCACCTTCAAGCCGTTCGTCCTGGCGGCCGCGATGACGCACGGATCGCGTGACCCCAAGGGGGGGCCGGAGCAGGGTGACGACGAGCGCACCAAGGTCTCGCCGAAGAGCATCTTCAGCGGTAAGAACGACCTGAAGATCAACACCTACGACGGCAAGCCCTGGCACGACAACAAGGGCGACGAGTGGACCCAGCCGAACGACGACGGCGAGTCCGAGGCGAAGGTCACGCTGCGCGAGGCCATGGAAAAGTCGATGAACTCCCCCTACGTCCAGCTCGGTATGAACGTGGGCACCGACAAGGTGCATGACGCCGCGATCGCGGCGGGTCTGCGGCCCTCCTCGTCGAACGGTCTGAACGACTACAAGAACAGCGTCACGTACTCGATCGGCACCTCGTCGCCCAGCGCGATCCGGATGGCCGGGGCGTACGCGACGTTCGCCGCGAACGGCACGCAGAACGACCCGTACTCGGTCACCAGCGTGTCGGACAAGAGCGGACAGATCTACAAGCACGAGAAGAAGTCGAAGGTCGCCTTCGAGACGAACGTGGCCGACACCGTCACCAACGTGCTGCAGGGCGTGGTCCAAAAGGGCACCGGCGAGCCGGCGAAGCTCGACGACGGCCGCGAGGCCGCGGGCAAGACCGGTACCACCGACGACAACAAGTCGGCCTGGTTCATCGGCTACACGCCGGCGCTGTCGACCTCGATCGGTATGTGGCGACTGGACGACAAGGCCGAGGCCAGCAAGAAGACCTTCCTGTCGATGTACGGGACCGCCGGCAAGGCGAAGATGCACGGTAATTCGTTCCCGGCGCAGATCTGGCACGACTACATGACCGAGGCCCTCAAGGGCACCCCGAAGCAGACCTTCAACGAGCCGTCGAGCGATCCCGGCGAGGTGATGTACGCGCCGGGCACCAGCCCGACGCCCACGCCGTCGCAGACGACGCCCAGCCAGACCCCGTCGACGACCAAGCCTCCGACGACGCCCACGACGACGCCGCCCACGTCGCCGTCGAACACGCCGAGCGGTACGCCGCCGACGTCCTGCGGGCCGCTCGACTGGCCGCCGTGCAACCACACACCCGGTGGTGGCGGCAGCACCTCGCCGACGCCCTCGACCACCCCGCCCCGCAACAACGGCGGCGGTGGGAACAACAACGGTTTCTCCGACTGACGGATGAGCCGTCAGCAGTGCGGCCGGGGCCGCGGAGGGCCAATGCCCTCCGCGGCCTCCTGCCTTCCGGGGCCATGCGGCAGGATGTCCGGCATGACGAGCGTGCGCGAAGACGACCAGCTGGAGGCCCTCGTGCCGCCGACCGACGAGGATCCGCTGGCCGCATCCGCCAGCGAGGTCATCGGCGGGCCGCTGGGACGCCGGGCGGAGATCAGCACCCACCGCTGGTGGAACCCGCTGCGGGTCCTGGTGATCCTGGTCATCGGCATGTTCGCGCTCGGGATGGTGCAGAAGCTGCCCTGCTACAACAGCGGCTGGTTCCAGCCGGGTGACGCGCAGTACATCCACGCCTGCTACTCCGACATCCCGCACCTGTTCGGCGGCCGCGGTTTCTCCACGGGGATCGTGCCGTACTTCGACCGGATCCCGGACGAGGTCTCCACCGACTTCCACTATCTGGAGTACCCGGTCCTGACCGGCCTCTTCATGGAGGTCGCGTCCTGGTTCACCCCGGACGGCGGCTCGGAGCAGCACCGGGAGCAGATCTACTGGCTGGTCAACGCGGGCATGCTGATGGTCTGCGCGGTGGCCCTCGTGGTGTGCGTCGCGCGCACCCACCGGCGCCGGCCCTGGGACGCCCTGCTCGTCGCGCTCTCCCCCGCGCTGGCGCTGAGCGCCACCATCAACTGGGACCTGTTCGCGGTGGCGCTCACCGCGGGAGCCATGCTGATGTGGTCCCGCAGCCGCCCGCTGGCGGCCGGCGTCCTGCTCGGCCTGGCCACTGCCGCCAAGCTCTATCCGCTACTGCTGCTGGGGGCGCTGTTCGTGCTCTGCCTGCGGGCGGGCCGGCTGAGGGCCTTCTGGACGGCCGTGGCGGGTGCGGTGGGCGCGTGGCTGGTGGTGAACCTGCCGGTGATCCTGCTGGCGCGCGACGGCTGGGCGAAGTTCTACTCGTTCAGCCAGGAACGCCGGATCGACTACGGCTCCATCTGGCTCGTCATCAGCCAGCAGACCGGCAAGCCGCTCGACGGCGTCAACTCCTACGCCGTCGCCCTGATGCTGCTGCTCTGCGCGGCCATCGCGGGCCTCGCGCTCTACGCGCCCCGGCGTCCCCGCTTCGCGCAGCTCGCCTTCCTCGTCGTGGCCGCCATAGTGGTCGCCAACAAGGTCTACTCGCCCCAGTACGTGCTGTGGCTGCTGCCGCTGGCCGTGCTCGCCAGGCCGCGCTGGCGGGACTTCCTGGTGTGGCAGGGCTCCCAGGTCCTGTACTTCCTGGGCATCTGGATGCAGCTCGCCTATGTGACGGGCGGCAACAAGCACCACGGGCTGCCCCAGGACGGCTACCACCTGGCGATCGTCATCCACCTCCTCGGCACGCTGTACCTGTGCGGCGTGGTGGTGCGGGACATCCTGCTGCCGGAACGCGACGTGGTGCGCTGGGACGGCGAGGACGACCCGTCCGGCGGCGTGCTGGACGGCGCGCCGGACGTGTTCGTGCTCGGCAGGGCCCATGAACCGCGGCACGCGGCCCCCTTCACCGGGATGCCGGTGGAGTGGGGCGTGGAACGGCACGCACCGGCGGGACAGCGGCCCGTGGAGGGCGGCGGTGCCGCGACAGCGGCTGAGACCGGCTGAGAGGCGTCCTGCTGCGGCTCAGCGGTCCAGGACGCGGTCGAACTGGGTGGTGGTGTGCCGCAGGTGCGCCACCAGCTCGTCACCGACCGCCGGCGGGGCCACGTCGTTGGGCAGGAAGAGGATGGAGACCTGCATGTGCGGGGGCTCCGCGAACCACCGCTGCTTGCCCGCCCACACGAACGGCGACAGGTTGCGGTTGACGGTGGCCAGGCCGGCCCGCGCGACACCCTTGGCGCGGGGCATCAGGCCGTGCAGGGCCTTGGGCGCTTCGAGCCCGACCCCGTGGGAGGTCCCGCCCGCGACCACGATCAGGTGGCCGTCGTCGGAGGCCTTCTGCTGGCGGTACCCGTAGCGCTCGCCCTTGGCGATGCGCGTGACGTCCAGGACCGCACCGCGGTACTCGGTGGCCTCGTGGTCGCCGAGCCACATCCGGGTGCCGATCCGGGCACGGAACTTGGTCTGCGGGAACTGCTGCTGCAGCTGGCCGAGCTCATGCGCCTTGAGGTGGCTGACGAACATCGTGTGCAGCGGCAGCCGGGCGGCGCGCAGCCGCTCCATCCAGCCGAAGACCTCCTCCACCGCGTCGGAACCGTCGGTGCGGTCCAGCGGCAGATGGATGGCGAAGCCCTCCAGCCGTACGTCGTCGATGGCGGCGTGCAGCTTGACCAGGTCGTCCTCGGCGACGCCGTGGCGCTTCATGCTGCTCATGACCTCGATGACGACCCGCGCGCCCACCAGCCCGCGCACGCCCTCGACGGAGGACACCGACCGGATCGCACGGTCCGGCAGCGGTACCGGCTCCTCGCCGAGCCGGTACGGGGTGAGGACCAGGAGGTCGCCGCCGAACCAGTCCTTGATCCTGGCGGCTTCGTAGGTCGTACCGACCGCGAGCATGTCGCTGCCGAGCCGGGTCGCCTCGTCGGCGAGCCGCTCGTGTCCGAAGCCGTAGCCGTTGCCCTTGCAGACCGGGACTATGCCGGGGAACTGCTCGGCCACGGACTGCTGGTGCGCACGCCAGCGTGCGGTGTCGACATACAGGGTGAGCGCCATGGCCTGGTCAGGACCTTTCCTTCGTCTGCTCGCCGGTCAGCGGCGGGACATGTAGATGTCGAGTGCCTTGTGGAGCAGTTTGTTGAGGGGGAAATCCCACTCGCCCAAGTATTCGGCGGCCTGGCCGCCCGTGCCCACCTTGAACTGGATCAGGCCGAACAGGTGGTCCGTCTCGTCGAGGGAGTCACTGATGCCGCGCAGGTCGTACACGCTCGCCCCGAGGGCGTACGCGTCCCTGAGCATCCGCCACTGCATCGCGTTGGACGGCCGGACCTCCCGCTTGTGGTTCGCGGAGGCGCCGTAGGAGTACCAGACGTGCCCGCCGACGATCAGCATGGTGGCCGCGGCCACCGCCTCGCCCTCGTGCACGGCCAGGTACAGCCGCATCCGGTTGGGGTCCTCGTTGTTGAGCGAGGTCCACATCCGCTGGAAGTACGACAGCGGGCGGGGCCGGAAGTGGTCGCGCTCGGCCGTCACCTCGTACAGCTTCTGCCAGACCGGGAGGTCGTCGTAGCCGCCCTGCACGACCTCGACGCCGGCCTTCTCGGCCTTCTTGATGTTGCGGCGCCACAGCTGGTTGAAGCCCTTGAGGATGTCGTCCAGCGAACGGTTCTCCAGCGGCACCTGGTAGACGTAGCGCGGCTGCACATCACCGAAGCCTGCGCCGCCGTCCTCGTTCTGCTGCCAGCCCATCCGGCGCAGCCGGTCGGCCACCTCGAAGGCGCGGGGCTCGATGAACGTCGCCTCGACGTCCCGCAGCCGCTTCACGTCCGGGTCGGAGATGCCGGCCTTGATGGCGGGCGCGTCCCAGCGGCGGATGACGACGGGCGGGCCCATCTTCACCGTGAAGGCGCCCTGCTGCTTGAGGTGCGCCAGCATCGGCTGGAGCCACTCGTCCAGGTTCGGGGCGTACCAGTTGATGACCGGGCCCTCGGGCAGGTACGCGAGGTACCGCTTGAGCTTGGGGATCTGCCGGTACAGCACCAGGCCGGCGCCGACGATCTGGCCGGTCTTGTCGTCGAACCAGCCGAGGTTCTCGGAGCGCCATTCGTTCTTGACATCCGCCCATGCCGGAACCTGGCAGTGACTGGCCGAGGGCAGGCTCTGGATGAATGCCAGATGCTGCTCACGGCTGATGGTCCTCAGGGTCAAGCTCATGCGGGGCGCTCCCCATCGCTACGACTGCGGTCTTATCTGCGCCGAAGCCTACTGCGATCGGGGAACCGCCCCGCCAGCCCTGTGGACAAGTCTCCGGTCAGCCGCCGAAGAACCCTCCGTGTGCCATACCCAGGTAGAAGCCGACCGCGGCCGCGCCGAGCCCGATGATCAGCGCGAAGCGTTCGGCGGTGGTGACCGAGATGAATTGCCCGTATCCCCCGGTGATGATCCCGGCCAGGCCGGTCAGGGAACTGAGCAGATGCAGGCTGTCGAAGATCGACGTGACGATGGCGATGCCACCGAGGACCAGGCTGACCGCGACCAGCGTGTTCTCCAGGGGATGGGCCTGGCCGTCGGTGTTGAACCTGAGGCGATGGGTCCGAGCCGCTTGCTGTGCCATGGGAGACCTCCGTAACGGAGCCGTAGCGCATCGTAGCGCCGTTCCTACCCGATGTGTACAGATTGAGGGCATTAGCGGCCGGATTTCAACCGGAGGCGGTTGTCCGGGTAGTCTGTACGGTCTGCACCGGTGTCTGCGCTGGTCCACAACGATCCACCGTGATTGTCAGTGGTCGGCGCTACCGTTGCGACGCAATGCAAACCCTCCTGCCACGGAAATGCCGTGGCCGCTGAGTCCAAAGGAGGTGGGTTCCACAATGCGTCACTACGAGCTCATGCTCATTCTCGACCCCGATCTCGAGGAGCGCGCTGTCTCCCCGCTGATCGAGAACTTCCTCACTGTCGTCCGCAACGGCGGCGGCAGCGTGGAGAAGGTCGACACCTGGGGCCGTCGTCGCCTCTCGTACGAGATCAAGAAGAAGGCCGAGGGTATCTACTCGGTCGTCGACCTCAAGGCTTCGCCCGAGGTCGTCAAGGAGCTCGACCGTCAGCTCAACCTGAACGAGTCGGTTCTCCGGACCAAGGTCCTCCGCCCGGAACTGCACTGAGCCTGCGGGCTTAGAGCAGTACCGGTTCCGAGAAGCAGCCAGCACACCGCCGAGAGGTCACCACCATGGCAGGCGAGACCGTCATCACGGTCGTCGGCAATCTCGTCGACGACCCCGAGCTGCGCTTCACCCCGTCCGGTGCGGCGGTCGCGAAGTTCCGTGTCGCGTCCACACCCCGCATCTTCGACAAGCAGACCAACGAGTGGAAGGACGGCGATGGCCTCTTCCTCACGTGCTCGGTCTGGCGTCAGGCGGCGGAGAACGTAGCGGAGTCGCTGCAGCGAGGCATGCGCGTCATCGTGCAGGGCCGGCTGAAGCAGCGGTCCTACGAGGACCGCGAGGGCGTCAAGCGGACGGTCTACGAACTGGACGTCGAGGAAGTCGGCGCCAGCCTGAAGACCGCGACCGCCAAGGTCACCAAGACGACCGGCGGCGGCCGTAGCGGCCAGCAGGGCGGTTACAGCGGTGGCGGTGGCGCACAGGGCGGCCAGGGTGGCGGCAACTGGGGCGGAAGCTCCGGCGGCGGCCAGCAGGGCGGCGGCGGTGCTGCTACCGACGACCCCTGGGCGACCAGTGCTCCGGCCGGCGGTGCCCAGCAGGGCGGCGGCGGAAGCTGGGGAGGGAACTCCGGTTCCTCCTCCGGCGGCGGCTTCTCGGACGAGCCGCCCTTCTAAGGGCGTCACGACACCAACTTCTTGATCAAACAGGAGAGACATCATGGCGAAGCCGCCTCCGCGCAAGCCTAAGAAGAAGGTCTGCGCGTTCTGCAAGGACAAGACCGTTTACGTGGACTACAAGGACACGAACATGCTGCGGAAGTTCATTTCCGACCGTGGCAAGATCCGTGCCCGCCGCGTGACCGGCAACTGCACGCAGCACCAGCGTGACGTCGCCACGGCCGTGAAGAACAGCCGTGAGATGGCACTGCTGCCCTACACGTCGACCGCTCGCTAAGGAAGGGTGACCGAAACATGAAGATCATCCTCACCAACGAGGTCTCCGGCCTCGGCGCCGCAGGCGATGTCGTAGAGGTCAAGTCCGGCTACGCCCGCAACTACCTGGTCCCGCGCGGTTTCGCGATCGCCTGGACCAAGGGTGGCGAGAAGGACGTAGAGCAGATCCGTCGTGCGCGTCGGATCCGTGAGATTCACACCCTTGAGGACGCGAACGCCGTCAAGGCGAAGCTGCAGTCCGTCAAGGTGCAGCTGACCACCCGCGCGGGTGACAGCGGCCGACTGTTCGGTTCCATCACGCCGGCCGACATCGCTGCGGCGATCAAGGCCGCCGGTGGCCCGGACGTGGACAAGCGTCGTGTCGAGGTCGGTACGCCGATCAAGACCCTCGGCGCCCACAAGATCTCGGTGCGTCTGCACCCCGAGGTCGAGGTCAAGCTCGACCTTGAGGTCGTTGCTGCCTGATCTGCCGCGCTTCGGCGCAGCGCGAAGGACCGGTACCCCGCAGGGGGTGCCGGTCCTTCGTTCGTTCCGGGATGTTTCACGTGGAACATCCCATCGGCCGGCGGATGTTCCACGTGAAACATCGCACCCGAGTGCCCTCGTGGATGCCGCGCGTACTCAGGTAGGTACGGGGCCCGGAGTGAGTAGCGCAGCCCATACAGAGGACGGGGCCGCGCGGCCACCATGTGGGCATGGCAATGGGAAGCTTCGCGCGGCAGTGGCTGCTGAGAATCATCAGCTTCGGGCTCACCGCTCTGTACCGGCTCTACCGGGTGCACCCCTTCGTATGGCGGGTGATGGCCCGCAACTACCGCCCGTGGATGAGCGGTTTCGCCCGCCTCCACGCATGGATGACCTGCCAGTTCGCGGCGCTGGACGTACCGGCGTACGCCGCGCACCTGGAGAACGGCGGCTGGCGGTTCCGCTGGTTCCGGCTCGACTCCTACCCGGCCACCGACAAGGAGTCGTACGTCAAGGCGTACCCGGAGGAGATGCGCTGCTGGAAGGGGCGGGTGGAGATCGCCGGCAGCGTGGTCGACGAGTCCTCGGGCTCGTCCGGCACTCCGTACAACTGGGTGCGCAGCCGCCGCGAGTTGAACACCGTGCACCGCAATGTGGCCGGCTACACCAGCCTCGTCTTCCCCTCCAAGCGGCTCTTCGTGATCAACGCCTACTCGATGGGCGCCTGGGCCACCGGCACCAACACCGGCATCGCCATGGCCCGGATCGCCACCGTGAAGAACACCGGGCCCGATCTGGAGAAGATCGTCGACACGCTGCGGCACTTCGGGCCGCGCTACGACTACCTGGTCACCGCCTACCCGCCGTTCCTCAAGCATCTGCGGGACCGGCTGGCTGGTGAGTCCTGGTTCGAGGAGAAGGGCTACCGGCTCGCGGCGATGGTCGGCGGCGAAGGGATGACCGAGGCGCTGCGCGACTACGTCGGCGATGTGTTCGGCAAGGTCCGCTCCGGCTACGGCGCGTCCGACCTCACCATCGGGATGGGCGGCGAGACCACCTTCAGTGTCTGGCTGCGCCGGATGATGCGCGAGGACGCCACCGTCAGGGCGGCCTTCCTGGGCCCGGACGAGCAGCGGTTGCCGATGGTCTTCCAGTACAACCCCCTGGAGACCTATCTGGAGACCGCCGGCGACGACCGGACCGGCGAGGTGCTCTGCACCATCAACTCCACCGCCGTCATGGCTCCCAAGCTCCGCTACAACATCGGCGACGAGGGCACGTTGATGTCCTTCCCCCAGGTCTGGGACATCCTGCGGGAGCTCTTCGCGGACCGCCCGGTCCTGCTGCAGCGCGCGGAGGCCGCCGCCCTGCGCGAGAAGATGCGGCTGCCCCTGCTGTTCCTGTACGGGCGGGCCGACTCGACCGTCTCCTACATGGGCGCCAACATCTACCCGCAGGACGTCGAGTACGGCCTGTACGAGGGCAATCCGATGGCGGACCGGATCGAGAGCTTCTGTCTGGCGCTGGAGGAGGGCGACGACCTGGAGGCGCGGCCCGTCGTCCATGTGCAGCTGCGGGAGGGGACGGTGCTGGACGCCGACGGGACCGTGAAGCTCGCGGAGGTGTGCCGGGCGGGCGTGCTGCGGCATCTCGCCGCCTGCAGCCGGGACTTCGCCCAGTCGCTGACGGAGGACTCCTCGGCCGGCGAGGTGGCGGCGCGGGTGCACCCGTACGGCTCGGGGCCGTTCGCGGGTGGAACGGGGACCGCGGCCGGTGGCAGCAGTCGCGGCATCAAGAACAAGTACCTGCTCGGTGCGACCGCGAAGGGCGGTGCCTGAACCATGCGCAGTACCGACTTCTCCCTCACCCCGGCGCCAGGACAGGCCGGTGCCATGTTCGTCGGCGCCACCCGCTACTCGGGGCTGCGCGCGATCATCACGCTGGGCCCCGGCTATGTGCGGATGGTCCGCGAGATGAAGCGGATGAAGGGCTATGTCTGGCACAAGGTGTACTGGCGCTTCCCCTTCACCCTGGGCACGATCGCCTTCTTCGCCGACCGCGACGAACTGCTGAAGTTCGCCCGGGGCAAGGCCCATCACGAGCTCATGTGCTGGCTGACGGACGAAGGCAAGGGCCGCGCGACCGGCGGCTGGATCCGCATCTACACGGCGGACG
The DNA here is from genome assembly GCF_027158125.1 of Streptomyces sp. H39-C1. Lineage (NCBI taxonomy): Bacteria > Bacillati > Actinomycetota > Actinomycetes > Kitasatosporales > Streptomycetaceae > Streptomyces > Streptomyces sp. H39-C1. The sequence goes on along the minus strand of NZ_JAPVLS010000001.1, from coordinate 81,305 downwards.
CGGCCGGGTACACCAACGGCGTCTGGCGGGCCGAGGACGGTGCGCTGTCCCACGTCGACACCTTCGAGCCGCTGAGCACGGAGCTCTCCGCAGGGCGCGCACCGCGCCCCGTCAAGCATGTGCGGCACGAGAAACGGCGTGCGCAGCGCAGTGCGGAGCCGCGTGCGGCGGCGGGCGGCGCAGCGCCGGCGGCGCGCTGCCCGGAGCACCTGGACGGCAGGCCGTGACCATCACCGTCACCAAGGTCGGCGGACGGAGCGAGCTGCGGGAGTTCTGCGAACTCCCGCTGCGGCTCCACCCGCGCGACCGCTACGTGCCGACCCTGGAGCCCCAGATCCGCACGTGGTACCGGGAACGGACCGTCGAGCTCCATGTCGCGCGCGATACGGCCGGCACTCCCGTGGGCCGGATCTGTCTGCACCGCTACCCCGGGTTCGACAGCAGGATCGGCAAGCGCGCCCAGCTCTTCGGGCTCACCGAGTTCGCCGATCCGCAGGACGTCGGGGAGGACGTCGCCAAGGAGCTCTTCGATCTGACCGAGCGGGCCGGTGCGGGAACGGAGGTGGCGTTCGGGCCGGTCAGTCTGCTGCCCAACCAGTCGGGCGGTGTCATCACGTCGGGGTTCGGGGACCGCGGGTTCATCGACTCCGCCTGGAACCCGGCGTACTACCCGGCTGCCTACGAACAGCACGGCTTCACCCGGCGGTTCGGCGCCGACACCTGGGTCTGCGAGAACCTCGACGGTCCCGGCGCCGTCGACCCCGGCCAGGCGTTCCTGTTCGACGACAGCCGCATCGCCGCTGAGGGGCTGCGGATCCACCACGGCTCGCGGCGGAAGCTGGCGGAGCAACTGCCGCTGCTGCGCGGCATGCTCAACGCCTCCTTCGCCCAACTCGGCTACTACACCGAGATCTCCGCCGCCGAGCTGGCGGCCCAGACGGACGGGCTGGCCCATCTCCTCGACGAGCAGCTGCTGCTCTATCTGACGGCGGAGGGCGAGCCGGTCGCGTTCGTGCTCGCCGTCCCCGACATCTCGGAATTCGTCATGGCGACCCGTGGCCGGCTGGGGCTCCCGCAGCAACTGCGGCTGCTGGCCACCCGCGGCCGGTACCGCAGCGAAGCGGTACTGATCATCAAGGGGACGGTGCCGGGTCACCAGGGGAAGGGCTATCTGACGCTCCTCGCCCGGGAACTGCACCGCGATCTGCGCAGCGGCGGCTACCGGACGTTGCGCAGCACCTTCGTCGAGCACGGGAACGCCGCGTCGGCCGCGCAGTACCGGCGCGTCGGCGGCCGACCGCTGCACGGCTACACCTTCTACGAGAGGGCAATGCGGTGAGCAACCGGGACTCGGTCCACTGGACGGCGGTGCTGCGGGAGCGCGAGGAGCTGTGCCGCCGCGCGCCGAGCGCGCACAACACGCAGCCCTGGGTGCTGCGCTACGACAACGACGCCGTCGAAGTGGGCTGGGACCCGGCCCGGGAGCTGCCCGACGGCGACCCCGGCCGCCGCGATCTGTTCCTGTCCCTGGGCGCCTTCGTGGAGACCTGTCTGATCGTCGCGGCGGACGCCGGCCTCGCGATACGCGCCGAGATCACCGTCGACGAGGAACGGCGAACGGCCGCCCGGCTGTTGCCGGCGCCCGATCTGTACGCGACGCCTTTCAGCGCGCGGACCGTCGGGCTGCGCGGCTGCGCGAGGGGCGTCCACACCGGGGGACGGCTCACCGCGGCGGACCTCGGCGCCGCCAGGACCGGGCTGGAACGGACGAGCCTGGTGGAAGTGCCCGCGCGCGAACTCGCGGGCCTCGCGGTACGCGCCGACCGGTGGCTCTTCGGCAGTGCCCCGGTGGTGCGGGAACTGCGCACCTGGCTACGGCTGAACCGGAGCCATCCGCGGTACGCGGCCGACGGTCTGACGTACGAGGCGCTGGCCATGTCTCGCGTGGAGGCTGCGGGGCTGCGGGTGGTGCTCATACCGGGCGTCTACGGGGTGCTGCGGCGCCTCGGGCTGGCCCGGCTGCTGGCCGCTTCGCAGAGCGGGCTGCTGCGCTACGAGGGCAGCGTCCTGGTCCTCACCGCGCCGGCCGGACCCGCCGCGTCCGGCGCCGGTGCGGCGGCCGGGCCCCCGGCCGCCCTGGTCCAGGCCGGACAGGAGCTCGTGCGGGTCTGGTACGGCCTCGCGGAGCGGGGGATCGCCGTGCATCCGCTGAGCCAGATCCTCGACTGCCCGCGGACGGAACGGGAGCTGGCGCGGCACCTGGGAGGCCGTGAACGGCCGCTCGCCGTCTTCCGGGCGGGCCGGGCGGCCGGACCATCGGTACGGTCGGCACGGATCGGCGGAACGGGGAACCGGTCCCGGACCACCGCCGCGTCCCCCGCGGCAGGGAAGAGGACGGCTACGCCCGCACCGCACCGGTGACGATCCAGCGGCCGGACCGCGCCCGCAGCTGGAGCGCGACGAGCCGGGTCAGCATCATCAGCGTCATGGCCCACCACAGGGCGGTGAGGCCGCCTCCGAGGGCCGGGACGGCGAGCGCGACGGGGGCGAAGACGGCCAGCGTGGCGAGCATGGACCAGGCGAGATAGGGCCCGTCGCCGGCGCCCATCAGGACACCGTCGAGGATGAAGACGATGCCGGAGACCGGCTGGCTGACGGCGACCACCAGCAGGACCGGCATGAGGGCACTCCGCACGGACGGGTCGGAGGTGAAGAGCGTCGCGATCAGCGGGCGGCTCGCGACCACCAGCAGGCCCAGCAGCACGCCGGAGGCGATGCCCCACTGCACCATCCGGCGGCAGGCGGCCCGGGCGCCCGCAGGGTCGTCGGCGCCCAGATAGCGGCCGATGATGGCCTGCCCCGCGATGGCGATGGCATCGAGTGCGAAGGCCAGCAGCGACCAGAGGGTGAGCGTGATCTGGTGGGCGGCGATCTCGGTGTCGCCCAGGCCTGCGGCGACCGCGGTGGCGATCAGAAGGACCGCCCGCAGGCTCAGTGTGCGGATCAGCAGTGGAACGCCCGCCTGGGCGCAGGCCCGGATGCCGGCGGCGTCCGGGCGCAGCGACGCGCCGTGCCGGCGCGCTCCGCGGACGACGACGTACAGGTACACCACGGCCATGGCGTTCTGGGCGATGACCGTTCCCCAGGCCGAGCCGGCGATGCCCAGTCCCGCGCCGTAGACCAGGGCCGCGTTGAGCCCCGCGTTGGCCGTGAAGCCGCCGAGCGCCACGTAGAGCGGCGTCCTGGTGTCCTGGAGGCCGCGCAGCACGCCGGTGGCGGCGAGGACGGCGAGCATGGCGGGGATGCCGAACGCGCTGATCCGCAGGTAGGTGACGGCGAACGGTGCGGCGGTGTCGGACGCTCCGAAGAGGCCGACGAGTGCCGGAGCGGTGGGGACGACGAGCGCGATGACGGCAACGCCGAGCAGCAGGGCGAGCCAGATGCCGTCCATGCCCTGGCGGATCGCGCCCGGCAGGTCGCCCGCGCCGACCCGGCGGGCCACGGCGGCGGTGGTGGCGTAGGCGAGGAAGACGAAGATGTTGACGGCGGTGGTCAGCAGGGCGGCCGCGACGCCGAGCCCGGCGAGCTGCGGGGTGCCGAGGTGGCCCACGACCGCGCTGTCGACCATGACGAAGAGCGGCTCGGCGACGAGGGCGCCGAAGGCGGGCACGGCGAGTGCGATGATCTCCCGGTCGTGCCGCCGCCGGGTCTCCTTGGAGAGATGGCTGGGGCGGCTCTTCTGGGGAGGCTCGGCGACCGGGTTCACCCGCTCAGGATAATCATCCACAAGTAATACCTGCAAGGCCTGATCAGCTATTACGGGCGACTGCGTAGAGTGATCTCCTCCGCGTGGTTTGTCGCGATCTTGGCCCGAGGGCGAAAGTTTTTCTTCTGCACAGCCCGCGGATGATAAAACGCCAGGTCAGGGCAGTTCGGGTCGGCTGATTGTGTGTTTGTCCACAGCGGTTTCCCAAGGCCTGTGCACAGGTTGAGGCGGCTTCTCCACAGGTTGGATGCCTCCGTCCACAGGGCCTGTGGATAACCGTCTTGGCCAACGGTCTCCTGGGCCCTACCGTGAGCCCCCTGCCCGACGCGCCGTACGAGGAGCCGGGTGTCTCAATTGTCAGAGCCGTGGCGTAAGAAAGAGACGCACGGTATGGCGCCAGGTCGGACGGAGGAGGTGGCGGGGTGACCCAACCCGAACCCGCGGACGACCACTGGGGGGACGAACCGCCGTTCCCCCCCGACAGCGGTCCTGGTGACCGGCTGCCGGTCACCCACTTCCGTTCCGGACAGGGCGGCAAGCGCAACAAGAAGGACGACGGCGAGGACCGCAGCAACTGGTCCGAGGGCGGCGGCGGTTTCGAACGCGTACCGCCGCAGGACCTCGACGCCGAGCAGTCCGTCCTCGGCGGCATGCTGCTGTCCAAGGACGCCATCGCCGATGTCGTCGAGGTGCTCAAGGGCCAGGACTTCTACCGTCCGGCCCACGAGACCATCTACACCGCGATCCTCGACCTGTACGCCCGGGGTGAGCCGGCCGACCCCATCACCACCGCCGCCGAACTGGTCAAGCGCGGTGAGATCACCCGCGTCGGCGGCGCCCCGTACCTCCACACCCTGGTCAACGCGGTCCCCACCGCGGCCAACGCCGAGTACTACGCCGAGATCGTGCACGAGCGCGCCGTCCTGCGCCGCCTCGTCGAAGCCGGCACCCGCATCACCCAGATGGGATACGCGGCCGACGGCGACGTGGACGAGATCGTCAACTCCGCCCAGGCGGAGATCTACGCGGTCACCGAGCAGCGCACGTCCGAGGACTACCTCCCGCTCTCCGAGATCATGGAGGGCGCCCTCGACGAGATCGAGGCGATCGGGTCCCGCAGCGGCGGGATGTCCGGCGTTCCCACCGGGTTCACGGACCTCGACTCACTGACGAACGGCCTCCACCCGGGCCAGATGATCGTCATCGCGGCCCGCCCCGCCATGGGCAAGTCGACCCTGGCGCTGGACTTCGCCCGCGCCTGCTCGATCGGCAGCGGTATGCCCAGCGTCGTGTTCTCCCTCGAAATGGGCCGCAACGAGATCGCGATGCGCCTGCTGTCGGCGGAGGCACGGGTCGCGCTGCACCACATGCGGTCCGGCAGCATGACCGACGAGGACTGGACGCGGCTCGCCCGGCGGATGCCGGACGTGTCGGCGGCGCCCCTCTTCATCGACGATTCGCCGAACCTGTCGATGATGGAGATCCGCGCCAAGTGCCGGCGCCTCAAGCAGCGCAACGATCTGCGGCTGGTCGTCATCGACTATCTGCAGCTGATGCAGTCCGGTGGATCCCGGCGTCCCGAGAGCCGTCAGCAGGAGGTCTCGGACATGTCCCGAAACCTCAAGCTGCTGGCCAAGGAGCTGGAAGTCCCCGTCATCGCGCTCTCGCAGCTGAACCGTGGCCCCGAACAGCGCACGGACAAGAAGCCGATGGTCTCCGACCTCCGTGAGTCCGGCTCCATCGAGCAGGACGCCGACATGGTCATCCTGCTGCACCGCGAGGACGCCTACGAGAAGGAGTCCCCGCGCGCGGGCGAGGCCGACCTCATCGTCGCCAAGCACCGTAACGGCCCCACCGCGACGATCACCGTTGCTTTCCAGGGCCACTATTCACGCTTTGTGGACATGGCGCAGACCTGAGTCCTGAAAAGGGTATGAGCGGGCGATAAAACGGGTGTTCTTGAGGGCATCCGGATCTGTATTCTTACCGGGTACTATCCTGAGATTTGCCTGAGAGAAACTGGGGGGCCAGTGTCTCATCGTCGTCTTGCAACGACGGCTGCCGCACTTGCAGCCGGCGTTGCCCTTATACCGGGATTGGCTTATGCGGACAATTCACCGCATGCCGTTCCCCATAGCAGTGGACCGAGTGCCGCTGCCGCTCTGACCAGGGCAGCGTCCTCGAATTTCACCACCTTCTCCAGCCCCGCGGCGAAGCAGGTCCGGGAGCGCAGGCCGCTGGCCCGCGGAGTGCAGCCGCGGGACGAGGGCACTGGTAGGACGATTTACGCAGTATCGGCGATCTCCTGCGATGTCGATACCGGGACGGGCGCACAGGATGCCCCCTATTGCCTGATTCAGAACGCGGTGAATGCGGCGGTCCGGGGTGACACCGTCCAGATAACCGGCAGCACGGGGTATTTCTCCCAGGAGTCGGTGACGGTCAAGACCTCCGGAATCAGGATCGTCGGAATCGGCGGCCAGGCGTGGATCAACTCGTCAGGACAGCGGCCGGCCCTCGAACTGGACGGCGTCACCGATGTGACGGTCAGCAACATGATGCTGGAGTCGTACGGCACGCCCGCGGTTGTGATCAAGGGCTCGTCCAACATCAAGCTGGACGGCGACTATGTCGACCTCAACCCCAACACCCACGGGGTGGACGCTCTCACCATCGACGGCGCGTCCAGCAACGTGACCGTGAGCCGGACGTATGTCGACGCGGGCTTCTGGGGTGCCGGGCCCGCGGCCAGCGGGATTTCCGTGGCCTCCGGCGCGAGCGACATCACGCTCGCCGGCAACGTCCTGGCGGCGACCGGCATCACCGCCACCGGAGTGGCCGGCCTGGACGTCACCGGCAACACGATCCAGCGGGCGTGCGCGTCCGCCATCGACATCCAGGGCGCCTCGACCGGCGTTCACCTGGAGAACAACCTGCTGGAGGACACCAACCCGAACACGGACTACATGTTCGGCGGCTTCAAGTCGCAGTGCACGGCGGCCCAGCAGACCTGGGCGCCGGACATCACCGTCTCCGAAGGGTCGAGCGCCGGCACCACGGCCGACTACAACGCCTTCTACATCCACGGCGATGACGCGACCGCGCCCTACAGCTGGTCCGGAACGACGTACCCGACGCTCGCCGCCTTCCAGGCCGGCGCGGCCCAGGGCGCACACGACGTGATCGACACCAAGAAGGCGAACGGGGCCTATCTCAGGGCGAACAAGTCCGCCAACGTCGACATGCTCCTGGTGCCGGGTTCGGCCGCGATCAACTCCGCGGACCCGAACGCGCCCGGCCGGCTCGGCTCGGACTTCTACGGCGTGAGCCCGTACACCAGCCGGGGAGCCGTCCAGTACGTCAACCCCAACGCCCAACTCGCGGTGGCCCTGTCCGGGACGCACACGAGCGCGTACGCGATCTCGCTCAACGCGGACGTCACGACCGCGCTCGTGCCGATCACCGCCAAGGTCAGCTGGGGTGACGGGACCACGAGCAACCCGGACGTCTACGGTTCCGGGCGGGTGACCCTGCCGCACCGGTACGCGAAGCTGGGGACATACACGATCACCGTCACGGTCGCCGACAACGTCGGGAACACGGTGTCCAACACCGTCACGGCGAGGACGGCGGGTTCGGCCTACACGGCCTACGGGCCGACCCGGGTGCTCGACACCCGGACCGGTACCGGCGCGCCGAAGGCCAAGGCGAAGGCCCACGCGGTGACCAAGGTGCAGATCGGCGGCAACGGCGGCATTCCGGCCGGAGTGACCGCGGTGGTCCTGAACGTCACGGTCACCCGCGCCGACGGCTTCGGCTACATCACGGCGTACGGCGACGGTGACGCGCGGCCGAGCACCTCGAACGTCAACTTCACCGCGGGCCAGACCGTTCCGAACCTGGTGATCGTCCCGGTGGGCGCCAACGGCTACGTCGATCTGTACAACGGCGCCTCCGCCACCGTCGACCTGATCGCCGATGTCGCCGGGTACTTCACCCAGTCCGCGTCCAGCGGCTACACACCGGTGTCGCCCGCCCGTCTCGTCGACACCCGGAACGGCACCGGGGTGGCCAAGGGGCAGATCGGCGCCAACGGATCGTTCGCCGCCCAGATCGCCGGGAACAGCAAGGGCCACCTGCCGGCCTCCGGCGTCACCGCGGTCGCGCTCAACGTGACCGTGACCGGCTCCAAGGGCTCCGGCTTCCTCACCGTCTACCCGGACGGCGGGAAGACGCCGCTCGCGTCCAACATCAACTACGGCACGAACCAGACCATCGCCAACGCGGTGATCGTGCCGGTCGGTGCCGACGGCAAGATCCGGGTCTTCAACGGCAGCACCCGGTCCACCGACGTCCTCGTCGACGTCGTCGGCTACTACAGCGCCGCGAGCAAGAGCGCCTACCTGCCGGTCGATCCGGTCCGGGTGCTCGACACCCGCGCCTCGTACTGGCACAGCGGCCCGATGTACCCCGGGGGCTACATCTACACCCCCCTCGGCGCTGACGAGCCCGACATCACGGCGTTCGCGCTCAACACCACCGTGACGGACACCAAGGGGGCCGGTTTCCTGACGGTCTCCCCCGACCCGTACTCGGAGTACCAGTACGAGAGCGGCAGCGCGGGCTGGCCGACCCGGCCCGGCGTGTCCACGCTGAACTGGCTGCGCGGACAGACCGTTCCGAACCTGGTCCAGGCGAGCCCCGGCCCGTACGGCATCATCGACTTCTGGAATTCGGGCACCGGGAGCGTCAACCTCGTCATCGACGCCTTCGGGTACTACCAGAACGACTAGGACCCACCAGTAGGTGACCCAGGGCCGGGGCCCCGGGGCGGCGATCCACGCCCCTCCGGGGCCCCCGCCGTATCCCCTCGTGTCCGGTGCCGTCGGGTCAGGACTGGGCGATCGGTTCCTGGAGCTCGGTGACCCACTTGTCGTGGTCCTCCGGGCATTCGAGGTAGAGCTCGCGGGGATAGCCGGTGGAGCGGGCGCCGGTGGAGTCGATCCACCGGGCCAGGGTCTGGGCCGTCGACACGATGTCGTCCATGGAACCGTGGTGCACGACCGTGGCGGCGCTCCCGATCGCCGGCAGGTCCACGATCGTGAAGTCGTGGCCGGCCGCCGGGTCGGCGGTGACGGTCAGTCCGGCGTGGACGGTGATCGCACCGTCGCCTTCCGGGGCGTCCTCGTAGTAGGCGACCCCCGGTCCGGTGACGGCCACACCCGCGGCCTCCAGCCGGCGGCACAGCTCGTCGTAGAGCGGGCCGATGACCGGTCCGATGTGCTCGGGGCCGAACCCGATGGCGGTGCCGGTCAGCTCGGCCACCCGGACCGCTGGAATGCGCTTGACCACGACGTCGTCGGCAGCCATGCGTCCCTCACTTTCGATCGACCGGAGCCTCGCCTCGACATGCGTCAGCCGCGTGGCGGTGGCCGCCATCGCCTCCTCCAGCTCCGCCCGGCGCAGCCGCAGCATGCCGCGCAACTGCTCGGCGCTCACCTGCTCGTCCAGGATCGACCGGACCTGTTCGAGGCTGAAGCCGAGGTCCTTCAGAGCGATGACGCGATGGAGCCGGGACAGCTGGCCGGCTTCGTAGAAGCGGTAGCCGCTGGCGGGGTCGACGCGGGCGGGCCGCAGCAGCCCGATCGCGTCGTAGTGGTGCAGCATGCGGACCGATACCCGTCCGTGCTTGGCGAAGTCTCCGATGGTGAACATGACGTCTCCTAGTGCAGGCCCTCACACAGTGTCAGAGTCAAGCGCGACCGCCGGAAACCCTTGGAGCGACCGGCGCCGTTTCTGCGAGGCTGACCCGTATGTCCGAGACACCTGAAGTGCCGCCCGCCGCACCTGCGGCCGAGGAACTGCTGCCCACCACCCGTCGTGCCCTGCTGCACCGGCTCGCCCGAGGACAGGCCGAGGGCCGTACGCCGTCGATGGTGGGGGCGGTGGTGCGGGACGGGGCCACGGTCTGGACGAGTGGCCGCAGCATGATGGAGGGGCACGGCCCCGATGGGGACACCCAGTACCGGATCGGGTCGCTGACCAAGACCTTCGTGGCGGTGCTGGTGATGCGGCTGCGGGACGAGGGCCTGCTGGACCTGGCGGACCCGCTCGGTCTGCACCTGCCCGACACCGAGCCGGGCCGTGCGACGATCGCCCAACTCCTCGCGCACACCTCAGGACTGGCGGCCGAGACGCCCGGTCCGTGGTGGGAGCGCACCTCCGGCGATCTGCGCCCGGAGCTGGCCGACCTGCTCGGCGCGGAACCGATGAAGCATCCGGCCGGCCGCGTCCATCACTACTCCAACCCGGGGTTCGCCCTGCTGGGCGCGCTCGTGGAGAAGCTGCGGGGGAAGCCGTGGGGCGACGTGCTGCAGGCGGAGGTGCTGGAACCGCTGGGCATGACCCGGACGACGCTGCTGCCGCAGGCACCGCACGCGGGTGGCTGGGCGGTGCATCCGTGGGCCGATGTGATGCAGCCGGAACCGCTGCACGACACGGGGCTGATGGCGCCGGCCGGCCAGCTCTGGTCCACGGCGGACGATCTGTGCCGCTGGGCGGTGTTCCTGGCCGGGGGCGACGAGCGGGTGCTGAGCGCCGCGACCGTCGCCGAGATGCGTACCCCGGCGGCGGCGCCGGCCGGGGAGGACCAGGACGCCGGCTACGGGCTGGGCATGCAGCTGCTGCGCCGTGACGGCCGGCTGCTGGCGGGACACACCGGGTCCATGCCGGGCTTCCTGGCGACGCTGTGGGTGAGCGTCGAGGACGGCGTGGGAGCACTGGTGCTGACCAACGCCACCTCCGGGCCGCGGGTCGCCTCCATCGCGGCCGACCTGCTGGCGATCGTGGCGGACAACGAGCCGCGCTTCCCCGAGCCGTGGCGCCCGCGGTCGGCGGCGGATCCAGCGCTGCTGGCCCTCACCGGCCCCTGGTACTGGGGCACCACCCCGTTCGTGCTGCGGCTGCGCGCGGAGCGCGACGTGGAGCTGACGGCACTGGACGGGCGGGGCCGTGGTGCCCGGTTCAGGGCGGAGCCGGACGGTACCTGGACCGGTCTCGACGGCTACTACGCCGGCGAGACGCTGCGCGTGGTGCACGGCGACGACGGCGAGGTGCGCCATCTCGACCTGGGGTCCTTCGTGTTCGCCCGGGAGCCGTACGACGAGGCCGCCGGGGTGCCGGGAGGTGTGGACCCGGAGGGCTGGAGGTAGTGCTAGCACCCGTACCAAGAGACCTGAAGACCGCATGGGACCGGATGGTGGCGGACCTTAGGTTGGTTGCGGAGCGTCGGACGAGGGTTCCGGCGATCGGGGAGACTGTGATGACAGCCAAGCGTTCCGCCGTACTGATCGTGTCCGCGCTCGTCCTGGGGGCCGCGCTCACGGGCTGCGACGGGGTGAGCATCCACAGCAGCCCGGAGCACAAGGCCGTCGATGACGCGAAGGCCGCGGGCCCGGTCAGTGCCGTCGAGGTGGGCACCGGAAGCGGGGATGTCCGCATCCGGCCGGGCACGGGTGACGGGGTCACCATCCACCGGACGGTGCGCTATCACGGGGACGACAAGCCGACTCCCGGGCAGAAGGTCGAGAACGGCCGGCTGACGTTCACCAACGGCTGCGACGACTGTTCGATCGACTACGAGCTGACCGTGCCCGCCGGGGTGAGCGTGAAGGTGAGCACGGGCAGCGGGGAGGTGGAGGTGCAGGGGGTCGCGTCGGCGGACCTGACGACGCACTCGGGCGATATCGACGTCTCCGGGATCGCGGGGGCGCTGACCACCTCGGCGAGCTCCGGCGATCTGACCGCCACCGGACTCGGTGGAGCCGACGTCAGCGCGACCGCGTCGTCGGGCAACATCCGGCTCACGTTCGCCAAACCGCCGCAGAAGGTCCTGACGAAGGCGTCGTCGGGCGATGTCACCGTCCAGGTGCCCGGGGGACCGTACGCGATCGATGTCAGCACGGGTTCCGGCGACAGGACCGTGTCGGTGCCGACCGACCCGTCGGCCACCGCGCGCATCCAGGCGAAGACGGGCTCCGGCGATGTCACGGTCAGCCGAGTGGGGCCCTGAGCCGTCGCTGAGGGCGCTCCAGGGCCGATGACGTTCAGCACCCGCGGCACCTGATGATGTTCCACAGCCGCGATGTTCCACGTGGAACATCGCGGCCGCAGCCGTGGTGCGGTCCGGCGGGCGGCGGTGTCTGGGCGGCCAGGGCGGGGGCCGCCGGAGCGGCGGGTCCGCCGCACAAAACGAGTGGCCCGATCGGTCGATCCCGTCGCACGCTGGGAGTATCTCCGCGTAGGCGGGATCGGTACGAAGCAGGGAGACGCTCGCGTGGCACGGCTGCACATTTTCGACATGGACGGCACCTTGATGCACGGCTCCTCGGCGAGCCTGGAGCTGGCCAGGGAGCTGGACATGGTCGAGGAGATCCGGGAACTGGAAGGCGGCCTGATCCGGGGCACGCTGGACCCGCCGGGGTTCGCGGAACGGGTGTACGCCCTGTGGGCGACGCTGACGGAGGAGCGGCTGAAGGCCGCCTTCGAGGGTGCGCCGTGGCTGGACGGGATACGCGAGGTCTGGACGGAGATCGCCGATCGCGGTGACCACTGCGCGGTGATCTCCCTGTCGCCGGACTTCTTCGTGGGGCGGCTGCGCGAGTGGGGCGTGCACGAGGCGCGCTCGTCGGTCTTCCCGCCGGTGCCCTTCGCGCCCGAGGCGGTACTCGATCTGGCGGGGATCCTGGTGCCGGAGTCGAAGGTGGGCATCGCCGATGAACTCTGCGCGCAGTACGGGGTGACGCGGGCGGACTGTGTGGCCTACGGGGACTCGCTGTCGGACGCGGCGCTGTTCGGGGTGGTGCCGACGTCGGTGGCGGTGAATGGTGACCACTATGTACGGGATCTGGCCACTCATGCCTATTCGGGTCGCGACTTGCGTGAGGCCTTTGCCCTGGTGAATCAATTTGATCGCGAATGACCGAATGAGGCCACAACTGATACCCGGCTGACGTTGTCCAAACCGAATTCCGTGACTTTGTGGGAAGGGTCACGGGATTTGGCCAACGTGCTCCGGTGAATCGGCCAACGGGGGTTGTCGAACAGCGCGTTCCGGGTATGGTCGACTGCGTTCGAGCGCCTCGGGCCGCCGCAAGCCGACGGATCCTAACCTGAATGCAGCCCCGTTTCCTGTGCTTCCGGCTATTTGTCCGATGCGCCGCCCCAGCGTGACACGCTCGCACCTCACCACGCGTGACGCACGTCGGGAAATCGACCGGGGAAGTTCGAGGCGAAGTTCACGATGGACGCTCTGACCACCAACTCGGCCGAGACGGATCCGAACCGGGGCTGGTTCACTCCGCCCGAACGGGAAACCGACTCGCATCAACGCACGGCGGACGGCGGTGAATCCGAAATACCCAGCAGATCCCCGGCCGCCATAAGACCCGTCGGCAGGGCCGCAGCCCGCAAGCAGCGGGCCCAGCAACAGGCGGACCAGCACGAGCAGGAGCAGGCACAGGAACGAGCGCAGGAGCAGGCGGACCACCGGGCGGATCAGCCGCCGGACCGGCAGACACCTCCGCCGGCGGCCGCGCCGATATCCGCCCCGGAACCCGCCCCGGCCCGCATCGCGGACCCCGCGCCCGCAGCGGCGCCGTCCCGCTCCACCTTTGAGGCCGCACCCGCGTCCGCGGCCTCGCCGGACGCGCTGCTGATCCGGCGGACCATGGCGGAGATCGGTCCGGTCGCCGACCGGACCACCGGCTACTTCTACGCCCTGCTGTTCATCCGGCACCCGGAACTGCGCGAGCTCTTCCCGGCGGCCATGGACGCCCAGCGCGACCGGATCCTGAAGGCCCTGCTCACCGCGGCCGAGCACATCGACAACACCGAGACCCTCGTCGAGTACCTGACCAACCTCGGCCGCGGCCACCGCAAGTACGGGACGCAGCCGGAGCACTACCCCGCCGTCGGCGAGGCCCTGATCGGGGCGCTCAGCCGGTACGCAGCGGCGGTCTGGGACCCGCTGACCGAGGCCGCCTGGGTACGCGCCTACACGGTGATCTCGCAGGTGATGATCGACGCGGCCGCCGCCGACGAGCGGCACGCGCCGCCGTGGTGGCAGGCCGAGATCGTCTCGCACGAGCCCCGCACCCAGGACATCGCCGTGGTGACCGTGCGGCCCGACCAGCCGTACCCGTTCCTGGCCGGCCAGTACACGTCGCTCGAAACCCCCTGGTGGCCGCGGGTGTGGCGGCACTACTCCTTCGCCTCGGCGCCCCGCTCGGACGGTCTGCTGTCCTTCCACGTCAAGGCGGTCCCGGCCGGCTGGGTCAGCAACGCGCTGGTGCACCGCGCGCGGCCGGGCGACGTCATCCGGCTCGGCCCGCCGGCCGGCTCCATGGTCGTCGACCACACCACGGACAGCGGACTGCTGTGCGTCGGGGGCGGTACCGGCATCGCGCCGATCAAGGCGCTGGTCGAGGACGTCGTCGAGCACGGCCGCAAGCGCTCGGTCGAGGTCTTCTACGGTGCGCGCCACGACCACGACCTGTACGACCTCGACACGATGCTCCGTATGCAGGAGGAGCACTCCTGGCTCTCCGTGCGACCGGTGGTCGCCGACACCCCGAGCAGCAGCCTGTCGGGTCCGCTGCCGGACATCGTGCGGCAGTACGGCCCCTGGGAGGCGTACGACGCCTACCTCTCGGGCCCGCCCGGGATGATCCGCAGCAGTATGGACGCGCTGGTCGGCGGGGGTATGCCCTCGCACCGCATACGGCACGACGCTCTGGAGGAACTGGTGGCGGCGGGTGACTAGCCCGGTGGAACGACCGGGCAGCGACGGCGAGCACCTGCTCCAGACGGAGCTGGGCACCGGTGTGCGCGCGGACCGGTTCTACGACGACCAGGTGCGGGACCGGCTCAATCCGCGGATGCGGGAGTTCGTCGCCCGGCAGGAGATGTTCTTCCTGTCCACGGCGGACCGGCGCGGGGAGTGCGACAGCACCTTCCGGGCCGGGCCGCCCGGTTTCGTGCGGATTCTGGACGACAGGACGCTCACGTATCCCGAGTACCGGGGCAACGGGGTCATGGCGTCGCTCGGCAACATCCGCGAGAACCCGCATGTCGGGATCCTGCTGATCGACTTCGCCCGGGACCGGATCGGGCTGCACATCAACGGCCGCGCGCTGTTGGTCCCGGACGAGCGGATGCGCGCCGAGCACCCGGACCTGCCGGAGGATCCGGTGCCGGGCCGCCGTCCGCAGATGTGGGTCGAGGTGGAGGTCGAGGAGGCCTACATCCACTGCTCGAAACACATTCCGCGGCTGGTCCCCGCGCCGCTGCAGAAAGGTTCCGGCACCGGCGGCGGGCGGTCGTGGGGCACCGACGACGTACGCCGCAAGGGCGGTGACCACTTCGGGGTGGCGGCGGAACGCAGGCCGGTACAGCCCGTGCCGGCGTCCGTGCCGGAGGCTCCTGTGCCCGTACCCGTGCCCGTGCCCGAACCCGTACCCGAACCCGTACCCGAACCCGTACCCGTGCCCGTGCCCGTGGCGCGGGTGGCGGCCGCGCCGCCCGGTCCTGCGGAGCAGCGGCGCGCCCGGCGCGGGCGGCGGCTCCGCGGCTGGTTCCTCCGGCAGGCGGGCTGACCCACCGAGGACTTCCGGGGCGCCGGTCCGCCGACCGGATCAGCCCAGGTCGGGGCCGACCAGTCCCAGTACGCCTTCGATGTTCGCGTCGAGGTAGTGCCGCAGCGTCAGCGGCACCACCTCGACGGAGGCCAGCCCGACCCGGCTGAACGGCACACGGACGACGTCGTACGTCCCGCACGGATCGTCCACCTCGGGGCCGTGCCGGCGGGCCGGGTCCATCGAGGCGAGCCGGCACACGAAGAAGTACTGCACCTTCACGCCGTGGGCGCCGTTCTCCGCGAGGTGCTCGACGGTGTCGACGAAGGCCGGGACGACGTCGGTGATCTTGGCTCCCAGCTCCTCGTCCACCTCACGGTGCAGGGCGTCGACGACCGAGGGGTCGTCGTCCTCCACGCCGCCGCCCGGAGTGATCCAGTACGGGGCGAGGCCGGGCTTGGTGCGCTTGATGAGGACCATGCAGTCGCCGTCGAGCAGGATCGCGCGGGCGGTGCGCTTGACCACCGGGCGGGTGGCAGGGGCTTCGGCCGGAGTTGCGTTCTCCAGGGGCATGGTTGAGATCTGCCGCGACACAAGGATCGACAAACGCACCGGGAGCAGTGAATCGGAGCATTCGATTCCCGTTGGCGCGTCACCGGCGCTCGCCGAGCGCCGTCGGCCACGTGCCGAGGCCGCTCGATCCGGCCTCGGCGGCCCTGGCAGCCTTGGCATGGCCGGTGGTCCGGCGGCCTACCAGCCCTGTGCGGCGGTCAGCAGCCGATCGTGCGCCCGCGCGAGGTGGGGCAGTGCGAGGGTGCCGACCCGGGTGGCCAGGAAGTAGGTCCGCAGCGGTGGCACGGGAGGCTCCAGCAGCAGCGTGATCTCACCGGCGGCGAGCGCGGCGGCGCACAGATAGCGGGGCAGGACGGCCAGCCCGGCGCCGTCGCGTACGCAGTCCAGGACGGCGCGCAGGTCGGGGACGACGACCGCGGGATCCCGGGTGGGCTTGGCGTCGAAGACGGCCGACCAGTACTGGGACAGCAACCGGCATTCCTCGTCGGAGGTGACGACGGGCAGGTCGTCGAGCAGCTGCGGGCCGTGGTCGCGCACTCCGTGCGGGCCGCCGGCCCGTTCCCGCCAGGCGGGAACGGCGACCAGGGCGTACTCCTCGTCCCACAGGGGTACGGCCGCTATCAGCCGGTCGCGGGGCTGCACGCTGACGACGGCCAGGTCGTGGTGGCCGGCGGCGAGCCCGGCCAGCGCCTCGTCGTCGCCGCTGAGCGAGACCCGCAGGTGCAGCCCGTCGGTGACCAGCGGCGCCAGGGCGGGCAGGATGCGCAGCGCGGTGAACTCGGCCGGGCCCGCCAGATGCAGGCTGTGGGTGCCGGGGCCGTCGTCGTCGGGAGCCGCGGCGGTGATCTCCAGCAGCGCGTCGAGGTGCGGGGCGACCTTGTGCGCGAGCTCGTCGCCCACGGTGGTGGGGGCGACGCCGCGGGGCAGCCGCAGGAAGAGCGGGCGGCCGACCTGCCGCTCCAGCGTGCGTATCTGGCCGGTGACGGCGGGCTGGGACAGGCCCAGGAGCTGGGCGGCCCGGGTGAAGGAACCAGCCCGGTGCACGGTGACGAAGGTACGCAGGAGGGCCAGATCCACCATGGTCTCCTCACAGACAGAACCTGACGCATCGTCAAGTATAAATTTATCGATAGGTCGTACCAGGTACTGTGATTGGACACTGACGCAGAGTCAACTAGCCTTGTTCGAGCGCGTCTTCGCGCGTTGCGCCAGGGCGGTTCGAGCCACGAGGGGGGAGGCTCGAACCGCCCATTCTGCGTAGGGCTCCCTGCATATATGCGTAGGGGCCCTACTTTGCGGCGTCCAGGGCGCGGGTGACATCGGCGACGATGTCACCCGCGTCCTCCACGCCCACCGAGAAGCGGATGAAGCCGGGCGGAACCGCGTCGCCGCCCCAGCGGGCCCGGCGCTCGGCCGTGCACTGGACGCTGCCGAAGCTCGTCGCCTCGATGGTGATCCGGAGCGCGGAGAGGAAGCGCTCGGCGTGCTCCTTGTCGGGCAGCGTGAAGGAGACGACGCTGCCGAAACGGCGCATCTGGCGGGCGGCGAGTGCGTGCGCCGGGTCGGTGGACAGGCCGGGGTGGCGCAGCCCGGTCACCTCCGGGCGGTCGGCGAGCGCCGTGGCCAGCTCCAGGGCGTTGGCGGCCTGCCGGTCCACGCGCAGCGAGAGGGTGGCCAGCGAACGGTGTGCGAGCCAGGCCTCCATCGGGCCGGGGATCGCACCGACGGTTGCGCGCCACATCCGGGCCTGTTCGGCGAGCTCGGGATCGCGGGTGGTCACGTAGCCGAGCAGCAGGTCGCCGTGGCCGGTCAGGGCCTTGGTGCCGCTGGCGACCGAGAAGTCGGCGCCGAGGTCGAGCGGGCGCTGGCCGAGCGGGGTGGCCAGGCTGTTGTCGACGGCGACCAGGGCGCCCGCCGCGTGCGCGGCGTCGGCGAGCCGGCGGATGTCACAGACGTCCAGGACGGGGTTGGACGGGGTCTCCAGCCACAGCAGGCGCGCGCCGTCCAGCAGGGCCCGCTGCGCGTCGTCGCGGGTCGGTGCGAGGCGCACGGTGACTCCGTACGACTCCAGCCGCTGTTGGAGGGCCCGGGTCGTCTGGTAGCAGTCGGAGGGCAGGACGACGGTGTCGCCCGCGCGCATCTGCGACAGGAGCACGGCGGAGACCGCGGCCATCCCCGAGGCGAAGACGGTCGTCCTGGCGGTCGGGTCGGCGGGGGACTCCAGCTCGGAGATCGCGTCTTCGAGCAGGGTCCAGGTCGGGTTCTGCTCCCGGCCGTAGGTGTACGGGCCGGTCGCGTCGCCGGGCAGGTGGAAGTGTGAGACGAAGGTGGGGCCGGGGAGGGAGGGCTCGTACGGCTGGGCGGGCGGGCGTCCGGCGTGGACGCTGCGGGTACTTTCACCGCTGCCGCTCGGGCTGTCGTACTCGGCCATCGCTGCCTCCTGGGACCTGGGGGTCGCACCTGATGCGCGTGTGCGCGCGGGTTCAGTCAACCCGATCCCGGGTCGGTGCCCGGGCCCTCCGGGGCGGGGGTCCGAAATCGTATATTTACGTGCCTGGCGGCCCACAAATACACGGCAGCATTTCGGACCCCCACCCCTACGGTCCCGGTCACCTCCGGCGCTCGTAACGGCATCGGGCCGTCCTCCTCGGTGCTCAGTCCTCGTCCGGCAGGAGCATGTTGAGGGCCCAGGACACGATGCTGATGATCAGGCCGCCGATCAGCGCCGCCCAGAAGCCCTCGACGTGGAAGTCGAGGCTGAGCTTTCCGGCGAGCCAGGAGGTGAGCAGCAGCATCAGGGCGTTCACGACCAGCGTGATGAGGCCCAGGGTGAGGATGAACAGGGGGAAGGACAGGAGTTTGACGACCGGCTTGACCAGCCAGTTCACCAGTCCGAAGACCACGGCGACCAGGATGACGGTGAGGACCTTGTGCCAGGTGTCGTCACCGGTGAGGGTGATGTCCTTGACCAGCCAGATGGCCACACCGAGGGCCCCGGCGTTGGCGAGTGTCTTGACGACGAAATTCTTCATGGTGTGATCGTGGCAGAACTGATCGCCCGGGCAAGAGATGCGACGAGGGAGAGCTGCGATGAAGGTGTTCCGGCTGGACGATCTGGAGGCGGAGCGGGCCGCCAACAACGGGGCTTATCTCAGCTTTCTGCGCGAACGGAACATGTCGGCGGGGCTGTACGCGCTCCAGGCCGGGGAGCTCGATCCGCAGACCCCGCACCAGCAGGACGAGATCTATCTGGTGGTGAGCGGCCGGGCGGCGATCACCGTGGGGGAGGAGACGACCACGGTGGCCCGGGGCAGCGTCGTCTATGTGCCGGCCGGGGTGCCGCACCGCTTCCACCACGTGACGGAGGACCTGCGGGTCATGGTCGTCTTCTCGCCGCCGGAGGCCTGAACCCCGGCGACTGAGGGTCGGACCCTGGGGTTCCGTAGGGGAACGGTCAGGGAAGGATCGGGTCTCCGACCCCTCCGCCGGCCCCCTTGTCGGCTCTAGAGTCGAAGCACGGGGACAACGAAGGAATCTGGAGGGAAACAGTCATGGAAGAGCTGGTCAAGGGTCTGCCCTGGTGGATCAAGTGGGTTGCGATCCCGGTGATCGCTCTCGTCGTCTTCGGCGGCTTGATCATGAGCCTGGTCGGCTTCGTCATCGGGCTGCTGTTCAAGGTGCTGGTCTTCGCGGCGCTGGTCGGCGGGCTGATCTTCCTGGTGAAGAAGTTCACCTCGGGATCCTCGTCCTCGCATCGTGACTGGTAATCCCCCGGGGGGCCGGAACCCGTACATCCCGTCCGCAGGCGGCACCCGCCGCGCCGGGCGGGGGCGGCGCGGCGCGATGACGCGCCCCGCCCCCGCCCTCACACGTGCTTCGCGGATCAGACCTGGTCGTCGTCCTGCAGCGGTATCAGATGGCTGCGGGGCGTCGATCCGTTGGGGGACGCCGGCGGCGGCACGGTGCCGGCGCCGTTCTCCGTGCCCATCGACGCGAGCAGCTGGCGGGCCAGTCCGAGCCCGGTGCCGCCCATGGTGAGTGCCTTCGCGAACATGTCGGACATACCGTCCGCGCCGTTGAGCAGCACCATGTGCTCCACGTTGCCGAACGCCGAGGCGCCCGCCTTCACGATCTCCGGCCAGTTCTCGGCCAGCTGCTGAGCGACCACGGCCTCCTGGTTGGTGGCCAGTGCCTCCGCGCGCGCCTGGATCGACGCGGCCTCGGCCAGGCCCTTGGCCTTCGCCGCCTCGGCCTCCGCGAGCCCGCGGGCCTGCGTCGCCGCCGCCTCGGCCTCACCGGTCGCCCGGGTGGCCGCCGCCTGGGCCAGCCCGCTGACCTTCGTCATCTCGGCCTGCGCGGCCGCGGCTATCTTGACCCGGTTGGCTTCGGCGATGGCCGCCAGCTCGGTCTCCTTCGCCTTGGCCTGTGCCGCGGAGATGCGCACATCGCGTTCGGCCTCGGCCAGCGTCCGCTTCTCGTACGCCTTCGCGTCCGCCGGCTTTCTGACGTCGACCTGGAGCTGCTGCTCGCGCCGCTGCGCCTCCAGCTCCGCGACGCGGGTCTCCTGGACCACGACCTCCTGCTTGGCCGCGGCCTCCGACAGCGGTCCTGCCTGCCGTGACGTCGCGGCCGCCTTGTCCCGTTCGGCCTGGTAGCCGGCCTGCAGGATCTCGCTGTCCCGGGTCGCCTCAGACATCCGGGCGGCGGCCTTCTGCTCCGCCTCGGTGGCCAGCCGGTCCGCCTCGGCCTGGGCGATCCGCGCGTCCCGGTGGACGGCCGCGGCGTGCGGCGCGGCCAGGTTCTTGATGTACCCGGTAGGGTCCTCGATCTCGTGGATCTGCAGCGAGTCGATGATCAGGCCGAGCTTCTCCATCTCCGAGCCGGAGGCGGCCCGGGTCTGCCCGGTGAGCTTCTCGCGGTCACGGATCATGTCCTCGACCGTCAACCCGCCGACGATCGACCGAAGATGACCGGCGAAGACGTTGTGCACCCGGTCGCCCATGAACTTCTGCTGGTCCAGGAAACGGCGGGCGGCGTTGGCTATCGACACGAAGTCGTCGCCGACCTTGAAGATGACGACT
The DNA here is from genome assembly GCF_027158125.1 of Streptomyces sp. H39-C1. Classification (NCBI taxonomy): domain Bacteria; kingdom Bacillati; phylum Actinomycetota; class Actinomycetes; order Kitasatosporales; family Streptomycetaceae; genus Streptomyces; species Streptomyces sp. H39-C1. Next base: position 60,252 of record NZ_JAPVLS010000001.1, on the reverse strand, counting down.
CCGCGCACCTTCAGCGGAATGCCCTGCTGCGTCACACAGTCCACCAGCAGCTCGGTCTCGTTGAGATCGAGCGAGAGCTTGCGCACGGCCTGGACACCGGGGACCACGAACGTCCCGCGCCCCGTGACGATACGGAATCCCAGGCCCTCCTCGATGCCCTCGGTCCGGTGCCGGGAACCGGAGATGACAAGCGCCTCGTTCGGCTCCGCGACCCGCCACATCAGCTTGAACAGCCCGATCACGATGATGATTGCGGCGAGAACGAGTCCCGCCACGACGCCGATGATCATCGGCATACGCCCCCCTCACAGCGGCCCCCATGCGGGGCCTGACGAACGCGAGTGTGCTCCCGCGCAAGGCCGCGGTGAACACCCTGACGGAACCTTGGCGCAGTCTTGATACGAAGCCCGCTCGGCCGAAGCCGGAAGCTCACATCAGCTGCCGCCGGAAGCTCACCCGGCCGAGGTCTGAAGCCCGCTCAGCCGAAGGCCGCGGCCACGTAGACCGTCCGCGGAGCCTGGTATTCCACGACCACGATCTGCGTCCCGGTCTCTATCCGCTCGCCCGGTGTGACCGGATACGCCAGGAACGCCTCGGCGCCGCCCCGTACTTGGACGATCACCTCGCCGACCAGCCCCGGGCCGATCCGCCCCGTCACCCTGCCCTGCAGCCCGATCATCCCGGCCATCGTCCCCCCGTTCACCGCCGCCACCCGCCCCCGCGGGTGCGGCCTGCCGCTACTTCCCCCGGCGCCGGTGGCCGCCGCCGGTCCTCGCGGGGAGAGTGTCCCCCGCCTTCGGTCCGCCCGTCCTCGTATTGTGCCGGTCGGCACTGACAACGAGCGCCGCCAGCAGCGTTGTCAGGGGAACCGACGCGACCAGGCCGATGCTGCCGACCAGCGTCCGGACGATCTCCTCCGCCACCAGTTCGCTGCTGGCGACCCGCAGCACCCCGCTGCGCGCCACCGAGAACAGCAGCAGGAGCGGCAGCGCCGCACCCGCGTACGCCATCACCAGGGTGTTCACCACCGACGCGATGTGGTCCCGGCCGATCCGCATGCCGGAGCCGTAGAGCTTGCGCCAACTCGCGCCGGGGTCGGCGTCCTTGAGCTCCCACACCGCCGAGGTCTGGGTGACCGTCACATCGTCCAGGACGCCCAGCGAGCCGATGATGATGCCGGCCAGCAGCAGGCCCTTGATCTCGATGCCGGGGTAGAGGGTGTGGACCAGCCCGGTCTCGTCCGAGGTGTTGCCCGTCAGATGCGCCCAGGAGATGAAGACCGAGCCGAGGATCCCGATCAGGAAGAGCGAGCACAGCGTGCCGATCACCGCCACCGACGTGCGGGCGTTGAGCCCGTGGCACATGTAGAGCGCGATCAGCATGATCGCGCTGCCGCCGATCACCGCCACCAGCAGTGGATCGTGGCCGTGCAGGATCGCCGGGAGGATGAAGAGCGTCAGGATCGCGAAGCTGATGACCAGCGCGATCAGTGCCATCAGACCGCGCAGCCGGCCGACGGCGATCACCGCGAGCGCGAAGATCACGGCCAGCAGTGCGAGCGGGAAGCCGCGGTCGACATCCGTCACCGCGTACTGCAGCTCCTTCGGAGCGTCGGGTGCGTACGCCACCACCACGCCCTGGCCCGCCGTGTAGCGGCGGGTCTGGTCGGGATGCACGATCTCGGTGAACGTCCGGCCCTTGTCCTTGCCCGTGGTGACCTCGATGGTCGCCTTCTCGCAGCGTTCCGGCGCGGAGGCGGCGGCGCCGGGCGTGGACTGTGCCGGTGACTGTGTGTTCGCCTCGGCGCAGGCGACGTCGTCGATCCTGGTGACGCGCGCCTGCTGGGTCTGCTGGTCGAAACCGACCCCGGTGCGTGCGTGCGGGGGCGCCCCACCCGGCCACAGCACGATCAGCCCGGCGAGCACCGCCGCGGTGAAGGGCACCAGAACCACCGCGATGACCTTGCGGAGATGCTTGGAGACCGGCGGCACCGGACCGTGACCGTGGGTGTGCGAGTGCGCGTGGGGCGACGCCTGGGGAGTGTCCACGGACCGATCATCGCAAGACCCCCTGGTGTGCGTTCGTCCGCACCCGCTACCGTGGGGGCACCTTTGCAATCGCGGGAGCTCGGAGCACCGGGCTGAGAGGGCGCTGAAGAACTGCGCCGACCGCTGAACCTGTTACCGGGTAATGCCGGCGTAGGGAGTTGGGTCTCATGACCACGCAGGATGCACGCATGCCTGTCTCCGTTCAGCCCGTTTCGACGGATAAGCCCGTTTCGGCGGAGCCGTCCGTCGCTCCGGAGAAGCGCGAGCCCGGCTGGCACAAGGGCTACCTGACCGGCACCAGGCCGGACATCCAGGTCCCCGTGCGCCAGGTGCACCTCACCACCGGCCGTGACGTGACGCTGTACGACACGTCGGGGCCGTACACCGATCCGAACGTCACCACCGACGTCCGCCGCGGCCTGGCGCCGCTGCGGGAGAACTGGATCATCGGCCGCGGCGACACCGAGGAGTACTCGGGCCGCCCGGTCCGCCCCGAGGACGACGGGATCAAGCACACCTCCCCCCGCGGCGGTCTGCGGAACCTCGACGCGGTCTTCCCCGGCCGCCCCCGGATTCCCCGCAGGGGCCGGGACGGCCAGGCGGTGACGCAGCTCGCGTACGCCCGCCGCGGCGACATCACCCCGGAGATGGAGTACATCGCGATCCGCGAGAATGTCTCCCCCGAGGTGGTGCGCGAGGAGATCGCGGCCGGCCGGGCCGTCATGCCGATGAACGTGAACCATCCCGAGATCGAGCCGATGATCATCGGCAAGCGGTTCCTGGTGAAGGTCAACGCCAACATCGGCAACTCCGCGGTCACGTCCTCCATCGAGGAGGAGGTGGACAAGATGACCTGGGCCACCAAGTGGGGCGCCGACACGGTCATGGACCTGTCCACCGGCCGCAACATCCACACCACCCGTGAATGGGTGCTGCGCAACTCCCCCGTGCCGATCGGCACCGTCCCCCTCTACCAGGCACTGGAGAAGGTCGACGGCAAGGCCGAGGAGCTCACCTGGGAGGTCTACAAGGACACCGTCATCGAGCAGGCCGAGCAGGGCGTCGACTACATGACGGTCCACGCCGGCGTGCTGCTGCGGTACGTCCCGATGACCGCCCGCCGCAAGACCGGCATCGTCTCGCGCGGCGGCTCGATCATGGCGGCCTGGTGCCTCGCGCACCACAAGGAGTCGTTCCTCTACGAGAACTTCGAGGAGCTCTGCGACATCCTCGCCTCCTACGACGTCACGTACTCGCTCGGCGACGGCCTGCGCCCCGGCTCCATCGCGGACGCCAACGACGAGGCGCAGTTCGCGGAGCTGCGGACGCTGGGCGAGCTGAACACCATCGCCAAGCGGCACAACGTGCAGACCATGATCGAGGGCCCCGGGCACGTCCCGATGCACAAGATCAAGGAGAACATCGACCTCCAGCAGGAGATCTGCGAGGAGGCGCCGTTCTACACGCTCGGCCCGCTCACCACCGATGTCGCGCCCGCCTACGACCACATCACCTCGGGCATCGGCGCCGCGATGATCGCCTGGTGGGGCACCGCGATGCTCTGCTACGTCACGCCCAAGGAGCACCTGGGCCTGCCCAACCGCGACGACGTCAAGACCGGCGTCATCACGTACAAGATCGCGGCCCACGCGGCGGACCTGGCCAAGGGCCACCCGGGGGCGCAGGACTGGGACGACGCCCTGTCCGACGCCCGCTTCGAGTTCCGCTGGGAGGACCAGTTCAACCTCGCCATGGACCCGGACACCGCGCGTGACTTCCACGACGAGACGCTGCCGGCGGACGGCGCCAAGACCGCGCACTTCTGCTCCATGTGCGGTCCCAAGTTCTGCTCGATGAAGATCAGTCAGGACATCCGCAAGGAGCACGGCGGGGACCTGCTGCTGGACCCGGAGGCCGGGATGCGGCAGAAGTCCGAGGAGTTCGCGGCGAGCGGTAACCGGGTCTACCTGCCGCTGGCGGACTGACGACGGCCCGCTGACCACCGCACATGCGTGAGGTCCCGGTGGGAATCCCACCGGGACCTCTGCGGTGCACCGACGTCGGGTCGTGCGCGTCAATCGGGTCGATCGGGTACCGCCGGGTCAGATCAGGTCCATGGCGGCCACTTCGTCGGGACGGCCGTAGCTGACCGGTCCCTGGAAGCGCTTCCGCGCGGTGGCGAACCACCAGACGGTGGCGATGAGCAGCACCACACCCAGGGCGATCGGGGCGTAGTTGAACGAGGTCGTGGTGATCGGGGAGACCTGGGGCAGCATGAACAGCACGCTGCTGAGGACGATCCAGGTCACGGCGACCGATCCGACGACCTTGCCGTAGCGCCCGAGGTTCCAGGGGCCGGACTCGAACTCGTCGCCCAGGCGCAGCCGCAGGAAGATGGGCACGCCGTAGGCGAGGAACAGCCCGACGACATTGACGCTCACAATGGCGGTGAAGGCGGTGTGGGACCACCAGCCGGGCAGTACCAGAACGATGGAGCAGGCCGCCGCGAGCCATACCGCCTTGACGGGCGTACGGGTGCGCGGGGACACGGAATGCCACCAACGCGAACCGGGCATCGCACCGTCACGGGAGAACGCGAAGATCTGCCGGGTATTGCTGGTCATGTTGGCCAGACCGCAGAACAGCATGGCGCCGATGACGATCAGCAGCAGCAGCTTGGCGGTGCCCATGCCGAGCGCGTCGATGAGAATCTGCACGGGCGGTGCGGCGGAGCTCGCCTCGGCGGCGTAATCACGAATCGCGTACACCAGGGCGAGCATGAGAATCAGGCCGATGCCGGCGGAGTAGGCGATCGACCGCATGATGCCCTTGGGCGCGTTGACCGTTGCCTGCACGGTCTCTTCCGACATGTGGAAACTGCCGTCGAAGCCGGTGAAGGTCCAGCTCGTGACGAGCAGACCGAGCATCGCGCCGTAAATCCCGTTGGAGAAGCCGGTGTTGTTCTCGAAATGCGTGACGAAGGAAACCGACTGGTGGTGGTCGGGTATGACGGTCAGACAGACGACGATCACGACCATGCCGATGAACAGCCACCACACGGATATGCGGTTCAGCAGGGCGATCAGCTGCACCGTGTAGGTGTTGGCGAGCGCCTGCAGCAGCAGGATCACCGCCGTGATGCCCACGGTGCGCTGCGCCGTCACCTCGTAGTCGGTCCACTGCATCGCGATGAAGGCCTGGATGAACGTGGCGGCGGCGTAGCCGGTGGCGGCCGTCCCGCCCACCTGGCCGACGAAGTTCAGCCAGCCGGTGTACCAGGACCAGGCGCCGCGGTGCCGCTTGGCGAGCTTGCCCGCGGAGAAGTACAGCGCGCCGCTGGTCGGATAGGCGGAGGCGATCTCTCCCATCGAGGCGCCGACGAACAGCACCATGATGGACACGCCTATCCAGCCGAATATGAGAATCCGCGGACCGCCGGCCGCCATGCCGAAACCGAACGAGGAGAAGATACCGGCGATGATGTTGATGATGGTGAAAGAGATCGCGAAGTTGTCAAACGCGCGAAATCGCCGGGTAAGTTTCCGCGGATAGCCCATGGCATGCAGCGTCGCGTCGTCGTCGAGGGCGGCGACGGGCGCTGGAGGACGAAGGGTTTTCGAGTGTGAAAGAGATCTGTGCTCGGTCACAACCGCAGCCTTTCTGAGACATGGAGGACGGGAGGACTTCGTCGTGCGATGTGGAGCGGAATAGGGATCAGGCGGCACTCGGAATCGGCAGTCCGCACAGCTTTCTGGCCCTGGTCAGTTGTTCCTCGGGCGCTCCGAACGCACTCCAGGGCATACGGGACGCATAGGGTCCTGACGCCGTGAGCACTTCCCGCGCCTCGAATTCGAGCTTCGCCATGACCAGGGCATGCGCCAGATAGGCCAGGTCGAGCACCGGGGTGAACCGGTACTTGGCCGTCTCGGGAAACCAATGGGTGTAGATCCCCATCGTGGTCGCTTTCCACTGGGGCTGTTCCCAGGTGCGGTCCGCCAGCAGTGCGGAGGGGTCGTAGTCCTCGACCAGCGCCACCAGAGGCAGCAGCCGCAGCGGCGAGGAGGTCGGTGCCCGGTGGCTCAGGAACGAGGCGACGTCCCATCGCGCGCTCGCCGAGCCGCCGTTGCGGGTGAAGAAGAAGGCCAGGAACCGGTGGTGCGCCTCACGGTGCCAGGGGTCGAGCCGGAGGATGTGGGCGAAGAGGTACCAGGGACCGGTCGGCTCGGTCAGCAGTCCGCGCGGCGCGGGATCGCGGGGTCGCTGGAGCCGGGTGAGCGCCAGTTGGGTCACCCAGGGAGTCGGGTCGGTCGGCAGCATCTCCGAGGCCCGTTCGCACGCGCCCTGCGCTATGCGGACCAGCGCGCCCTCACGGAGATCGCCGGCGTCGGCCATCCGTAACGCCCGGAGCATCGCCACCCGCGCCCACAGCAGCGCGGACTCGGCGCTGGGTTCCTCGGCCAGCCAGCGTTCGGCCAGGTCGGAATCCGCTGCCTCGGAGGCCAGTACGAGGGACCGGTGGGCCCGCACTTCGAAATCCCCGCGGGTCTCCTTCAGGATCTCGCTGGCGCTGAGGTACCGCCCGGCCTTCACATCCATGCACGCTCGGGCCAACTGACGATCATCGGCCGCCGGATGCCACACGTACTGCCCCTCGAACGAGCCAGCAGTCACTATCCCCCTCCAGATCCTGCAGACGACACCACCCGCACCCGCACATTCCGGTCATGCTGAATTCAGCCAGACCCTCTGAATTCAGCCAGGCACCTTCCGTAGATCCATCGGCAGCGGGTCACACCCTACTCATCATCAACTCGTATCGAAACCAGTCGTCCGGAGCAACTCGTTCCACGCCAATTGCCGTCTGCGGCAATGCAGTCGGGCCCGATCCGCGCGGTTCGACTCCGGCCGTCCGGGTTGTCGAGCAGTGTGCGCCGAAGTATGCACATGGCATATGCGCGGACAGGTGGGAACGTCCCGTCGGCACTCTCCGGATCGAATACCACGGGAGCGATGGCGCGCCGCTGACCTGCGGTTCTGCGGGAAGTCCCGTTGGGGGCGCGCCCATTCGAAACACTCTCGAAGGCGAAGTTGTCCACGGATTGGACTTTGTGGGCCGGCGGCGGCATTGCGTTAACGTTTCAACCAGTTGGGCGTGGAGCCGCAGCTTTCTCGCGCGGCTTCAGGTCCCTTCCGCTGTCCGCGTAGTCGGGGACGCCGCCCGGGCCCGGTGCCTGACGCGCTCGACACCGGGGTGAGACGGGCTACGCCGTACCGCCTCCGGCGCGCACCGTAGGTGCGTTCATGCGTCACATGGGGGCGGATGGCATCAAATTCGCACTATAGGTGCGGACTTCCGCATTCCGCCCATACTCACAACCGGGTGCGCTATCTCGAACCCTCGTCCGGGCCCGTGAAGTCGGGGCTCGAAAAGTCCGGACTGGAGAAATCGGGGCTGGAGAATCGATGGCCCGGTCCTGGGGATTCCTCGGGGCCGGGACTGGTGAAGTCCGGGCGGGAATAGCCGAGTCGGGGCATTCGTGAGGGCTGGCTGCCGTTGGAGCGCGGAGGCTCGAAGTCCGGATGCGGCGCCAGGGCGGCGTTCGTTCTGGCCTCGGCGAGGAAGGGCAGGACGCCGCGGTCGCGCAGGGCGCGCCGCCACGCCTCGCGGGCGGCGGCGACCTCGGGCGGCAGCGAGTCGGAGTCGTCGTCATGGATGGCGCTCGCGCTGTCGCGCAGGGCGGTGAGGAGCAGGCCGACCATCCCGACCAGGATCCCGCACCCGGTGACGCCCGCGAAGAGCCAGCCGGCGGTGCGCAGCGGTGCGGCGATGGCGGGTTCCGGCGTCATCGCGTGCAGGACGTAGCCGATCAGCAGGAAGATCAGCGCGGCGGTGCCCGCCAGGAGGGGTGTCAGCACGGCGACCACCGAGAACAGCCCGGCGCCGGAGCCCGCGGAGTCCGCTACGCCCATGGCGGCGTAGCTGAACGCCCGGTTGTCCGCGGCCGTCACGGGCTCCGTCCGGCGGATGACCGCGGACTCCTCGAGGGCCTCGCGGATCTGCTCGCGAACCTTCAGGTACTGCTGGTACTCCGGTGCGGCGCAGGCGGAGATGACCTCCGCGGCGCTCAGCGCCATGGTGCGCAGCTGTTCGCTATTGAGCACGCCTTCGTGCCCGCCGTGCTCGTCGTGCCCGGTGTCCGCGGAGTGCAGTGCGTCGTCGAGGACTCGTTCGAAGTCCGGGCGGTCTTCGTTGAGCAGGTGTGGAGCGCTGTTCATGTGCATCCCCCGATGCTCCGTCTCCGGACCTCCCCGCTGAATGTGGAGCCGGTCGGCCGGTGAAGCGGAGGAGAGCGTGCCTTACGGATATAGCGATGGTAGAGCGCGGGATGAGGGGGTGACAGAGTGCTTCCCGGAAATCTGCCGATCAGGAAAGGGGTGGGAGTTCGGCAACGAGCAGTCGGCCGTCCATGGTTACGCCACCGTCCATTGCCAATGCCAAGTTCTCGGCATATGCCATCGGGCCATTGACGACCGGGGTGCGTTCCTCCCCGTCCGCGGTGTATTCGCCGCCGACCTCGCCGAGCAGGTACGGGATGGGGCTGTGGCCGTGGACGACCTGGTGGCCGCCGTAGGTGTCGAGGAGTTCCCGGGCGGCCTGCGGGCCGTTGTCGCCGCGGAAGGCGAAGCGCTTGGTGAGCTTGCGGAACAGGTCCCAGCACTCGTCCGCGTCGCCGCGCTGGAGGATGCCGGTGACGGCGTCGTTCATCGCGTCGATGGTGGTGCCGTAGTCGAGGTACGCCGTGGTGTCGGAGTGCAGCAGCAGATGACCGTCGGTCAGGTGCGCCGCGTCGAGCCGGGACATCCACGTCAGATGGCGGTCCTCCAGCCGGTCCATGTCGGAGGGCTGGCCTCCGTTGAGCCGCCAGGCGGCGAGGAACGACGCGGTGCCACCGGTGGAGTTGACGGGGGTGTCGCCGAAGCGGTGGGCGCCGAGCAGCAGCAGCTCATGGTTGCCCATGATGGCCTTGGCGTAGCCGCCCGCGGCGGCCGCCTCGGCGGAGAGCTGCATGACGAGCTCGATGACGCCGATGCCGTCCGGACCGCGGTCGGTGAAGTCACCGAGGAACCACAGCCGGGCGGTGCCCGCCGACCAGTGGCCTTCGGCGTCGATGAGGCCCTGGGCGTGGAGCGCCGTACGCAGCTCGTCGATGTACCCGTGGACGTCGCCGACGACGTAGAGCGGACCGGGCTGGTCCGCGTCGACGGGAGCTATCACCGGGAGGTCGTGCGCGGTGGGGGTGTAGTCCTCCGGCACCAGACGGGTGTCGAGCTGGGTCGCCTCGTACCCGGCCGGGGGCGCGGCGGCCGGCACCTGGACCGGGGCCGCCGGCGCGGCGAAGGACGCGGGCGCACCTGCCGGCCCGTCCGCACCGATCGCGGCACCGGTACCGGGCGCACCGGTACCGGGCGCACCGAGAACGCCTGGTGTGCCTGGCAAGACGGGAGCACCGGAAGCGTCGGCGAACCCGTACGACCCGTTGCCGGGCGCGGCTGCCTGACCGGTCTGCCGACCGCCTTCCGGTCCGGCCTCCGGACCCGCGTCCGGACCTGCCGGACGCCAGCTCACCATCGCCTTGAGCACGGGCCCGTGACCTGCCCCCTGTGTCATCGACCCCTCCACCATCGCGCCGCCATCCGCCCATCATAGGAATGACGCTGTCGTGGTGTGACATACCTGGGTGCCGGGTTTTCGGCCGGTGCCGACAAACACCCCCTAAATCGGCGTCCTGGGGCGGTCCGGCGGCCGATTCGGGTTCCTGCTCGGACTCCTGTGCCGACTCCTGAACAGGTTTCCGCACGGAGTCCGGTGCGAACTTCCGCGCGGGGTTCCGGTTCCGGATCCCCGCGCGGACTTCCCGGCGGCTCGTGCGCGGTGGTGCGGTTCGGGTTTCCCGGGCCAGGCGTCAGCCCCCGGCCGGACTGCGCGGGGGACTCACCGTGGTGCGGTGCGTACGGCGCTGGGACGAGGTGCGGACGATGAGGTCGGTCTGCATGATCTGCTGGACGGGATGGGTGGCACCCACCCCTTCGATCGCGTCGATGAGGAGCTGGACCACCGCGGTGCCGATCTTCCCCGGTTTGAGGGACAGCGTGGTGATCGGCGGTTCGGTGCTCGCGTAGACGCTGCTCTCGCTGCAGCAGACCAGCAGCAGATCGTCCGGCACCCGCAGCCCGTAGCGGCGGGCGGCGGCCAGCAGATCGGTGCCGTTGGGGTCGAAGAGACCGTAGACGGCGTCGGGCCGGTCGGGACGGGCGAGCAGCCGGTCGGCGGCGACGGCGCTCGCGCACGGGTCGTGGGCGGGGTAGGACTCGTAGACCGGCTCCTGGCCCACCCGCTCGCACCATTGCAGGTACGCGGTGGTGGAGAGCCGGGTGTAGGTGTCGGTGCTGGTACCGGTGAGCAGGCCGATCCGGCGGGCTCCGGCGGCGGCGAGGTGGTCGAGGATGCCGAGGACGGCTTCCTCGTGGTCGTTGTCGACCCAGGCGTGGACGGGGAGGCTGCCGGCGGGCCGGCCGTCGCTGACCACCGGTACGCCCTGGCGGACGAGTTCCATGACGACGGGATCGTGGTCGGAGGGGTCGATGACCACGGTGCCGTCGAGTGCGACGTTGCTCCACACGTCATGGCGTGAGGAGGCGGGGAGGATGACCAGGGCGTAGCCCCGGGCGAGGGCGGCCGAGGTCGCGGCTCTCGCCATTTCGGCGAAGTACGCGAACTCGGTAAAAGTGAACGGTTCTTCGCCGTAGGTGGTGACCGTCAGGCCGATTAAGCCCGATCGGCCGGTGCGCAGTGTGCGGGCTGCCGCGGACGGGCGGTAACCCAGCCGTTCGGCGACCTCCCGGACATGGCGGCGGGTGGCGTCGGGCAGTCGGCCCTTGCCGTTGAGTGCGTCGGAGACAGTCGTGATCGAGACACCGGCGGCAGCGGCGACATCTCTGATGCCTGCCCGCTCGAGCCGGCGTCCGATGGGCCGGCTCGCCTGGTGGTTCCCTGCTGCTGTCATGGCGACCCGATAGTAGGGCGGGGTTGGTCCGTCCGCTGGGGCCCCGAAAAGGCATTCAGACGGTACGTTTCTGCAAGATCAAGAGTGCCTTGTGGGGTGTAATGTGCAGCTCGCAAGCGCTTTCTTCGCGTGAGTACCGGCGTCGCGGGGACGATCTCCTGCCCATTGGTTCGTATTGCGGGGAGGTATCAACTCACTCCTACGAGGGATGCGCACCACCGCGTGCGCCACCGGCGCACGGTGTGGCGCACGGCACTTTCCCACTCCCTCACGCCCCCTCGTATGGTGTGGTCATGACCCCGAAGCTGCGCGCGGAACTGGACGGCATCCCCACCTACAAGCCCGGGCGACCCCCGGTCTCGGACGAGGGTGCTCCGGCCTACAAGTTGTCCTCCAACGAGAACCCCTTCCCGCCGCTGCCCGGCGTGCTGGAGGCGGCCACCGCCGCCGCGGGTTCGTTCAACCGTTATCCCGACGCCGCGTGCACCGAGCTGATCGCCGAGCTGGCGCACCGCTTCGGAGTGCCGCAGACGCACATCGCGACCGGCACCGGCTCGGTCGGCGTCGCGCAGCAGCTGCTGCAGTCGACCGCGGGGCCGGGTGACGAGGTCATCTACGCCTGGCGTTCCTTCGAGGCGTACCCGATCATCACGCGGATCAGCGGCGCGACGCCGGTGGAGGTACCGCTCACCGACGGCGAGGACCACGACCTGGACGCGATGGCGGACGCCATCACCGACCGGACCCGGCTGATCTTCATCTGCAACCCCAACAACCCCACGGGCACCGCGGTACGCCGTGCGGCGCTGGAACGCTTCCTCGACCGGGTGCCGTCCGATGTGCTCGTGGTCCTCGACGAGGCGTACCGCGAGTTCATCCGGGACGCCGACGTGCCGGACGGTGTCGAGATCTACCGCGACCGCCCGAACGTCGCGGTGCTGCGCACCTTCTCCAAGGCGTACGGCCTGGCCGGTCTGCGGGTAGGCTTCGCCATCGCGCACGAGCCGGTCGCGGCCGCGCTGCGCAAGACCGCGATGCCGTTCGGTGTGAGCCAGCTCGCGCAGGACGCGGCGGTCGCGTCGCTGCGCTCCGAGGAGGCCCTGCTGGAGCGGGTGGCCGGCCTGGTCACCGAGCGGGACCGGGTCGTCGGGGCACTGGCCGCGCAGGGCTGGGCGCTGGCGGAGACGCAGGCGAACTTCGTCTGGCTGCGGCTGGGGGAGCGCACCCTGGACTTCGCCGCGGCGTGCGAGCGGGCCGGGGTGGCGGTACGGCCGTTCCCGGGCGAGGGCGTGCGGATCACCATCGGCGAGACCGAGGCCAACGACCTGCTGCTGAGCACGGCGGACGCGTTCCGCAAGGAGCTGTAGCTCCCTTTACCACCTGCCGTTTTCGCCCCCTTCCACCCCCCGGTGGGAGGGGGCGAACTGCTGTGCGCGATACTTAGCTTGTGAATGCGTTCACTTTCACAAGCGGACGTGTTTGCCCCCTTTCCTATGGGTTCCACGCGAGGGTTGGGGGGAAAAGTTCGAGTTTGGACCGGTGCAGGTGAACCGGTACAGGTAAGGAGTCGTGACGTGCAGCTCTCGCTGGAAACCGTCGACGTCGCGCGATGGCAGTTCGGCATCACCACCGTCTACCACTTCCTCTTCGTCCCGCTGACGATCAGCCTCTCCGCGCTCACCGCGGTCCTGCAGACCGCATGGGTCCGCAGCAAGAACGAGAAGTACCTCAGGGCCACCAAGTTCTGGGGCAAGCTCTTCTTGATCAACATCGCCATGGGCGTGGCCACCGGGATCGTCCAGGAGTTCCAGTTCGGGATGAACTGGTCGGACTACTCCCGGTTCGTCGGGGACATCTTCGGAGCCCCGCTCGCCTTCGAGGCACTGATCGCGTTCTTCTTCGAGTCCACGTTCATCGGGCTGTGGATCTTCGGCTGGGACAAGCTGCCGCAGCGCATCCACCTCGCCTGCATCTGGATCGTCTCGATCGGCACGATCCTCTCCGCGTACTTCATCCTGGCCGCGAACTCCTGGATGCAGCACCCGGTCGGCTACACCTACAACAAGGTGACCGGCCGCGCCGAGCTCACCGACTTCTGGAAGGTCATCACCCAGGACACCACCCTGGTCGTGGTCTTCCACACCATCACCGCGGCCTTCCTCACCGGCGCCGCGTTCATGATCGGCATCTCCGCCTACCACCTGGCGCGCAAGAAGCACATCGCCGTGATGCGCACCTCACTGCGGCTCGGCCTGGCCGTCGCCGTCGTCGCGGGGCTGCTCACCGCGATCAGCGGTGACTCGCTCGGCAAGGTCATGTTCAAGCAGCAGCCGATGAAGATGGCCGCCGCCGAGGCGCTGTGGGACGGCGAGGGGCCGGCCCCGTTCTCGATCTTCGCCGTCGGCGATGTCGACAAGGGCCACAACAAGGTCGCCGTCGAGATCCCCGGGATACTGTCCTTCCTCGCCGACGGCAACTTCTCCTCGTACGTGCCCGGCATCAACGACATCAACAAGGCCGAGCAGCAGAAGTACGGCCCCGGTGACTACCGGCCGAACATCCCCACCGCCTACTGGGGCTTCCGCTGGATGATCGGCTTCGGGATGACATCCTTCGCGGTCGGCCTGGCGGGACTGTGGCTCACCCGCCGCAAGCTCTGGGTCGCCGAGGAGCACCGCACCGGCGAGGACGAGGCGCCGAAGCTGATGCTCACCAGGAACACACCGTTCGGCGACCGGTTCGCCGCCTGGTACTGGCGGATCGCGCTGTGGACGATGGTCTTCCCGCTGCTGGCCAACTCGTGGGGCTGGATCTTCACCGAGACCGGCCGCCAGCCCTGGGCCGTCTACGGGCTGCTCCGCACCTCCGACGCGGTCTCCCCCAATGTCTCCACCGGCGAGGTGTTCGGCTCGCTGATCGCCTTCACCCTGCTCTACGCGGTGCTCGCGGTCGTCGAGATCAAGCTGCTGCTGAAGTACGCCAAGGCCGGACCGCCCGAGCTGACCGATTCCGACCGGAATCCGCCCACGAAGATCGGCGGCGACTCCACCGACGCCGACCGGCCCATGGCCTTCTCGTACTGAGAGGAAGGAGCGCGACATGCACCTGCACGACGTCTGGTTCGTACTCATCGCCGTCCTGTGGACCGGCTACTTCTTCCTGGAGGGCTTCGACTTCGGGATCGGGATCCTCACCAAGCTGCTGGCCCGCGACCGCCCCGAGCGCCGCGTACTGATCAACACCATCGGCCCGGTCTGGGACGGGAACGAGGTGTGGCTGCTCACCGCGGGCGGCGCGACGTTCGCCGCGTTCCCCGAGTGGTACGCCACGCTCTTCTCCGGCTTCTATCTGCCGCTGCTGATCATCCTGCTCTGTCTGATCGTCCGCGTCGTCGCCTTCGAGTACCGCTCCAAGCGGTCGGAGGACCGCTGGCAGACCAGCTGGGAACAGGTGATCTTCTGGTCCTCGCTGCTGCCGTCCGTGCTGTGGGGCGTCGCGTTCGCCAACATGGTGCGCGGTGTGAAGATCGACGCGAACAGGGAGTACGTCGGCACCTTCTGGGATCTGCTGAACGTCTACTCGATCCTCGGCGGGCTCGTCACCCTCACGCTCTTCACCTTCCACGGCGCGGTGTTCGCCGCGCTCAAGACGGTCGGCGACATCCGGACCCGGGCTCGCAGGCTCGCCTTCCGGCTGGGCATCACGGCCGCGGTGCTCGCGGTGCTCTTCCTGGGCTGGACCCAGAAGGACAGCGGTGACGGCACGACGCTCGGCGCGCTGATCGTCGCGGTGGTGGCGCTGGTCGCGGCGGTCCGGATGATCTGGATCGGCCGTGAGGGATGGTCGTTCGTCTTCTCCGGCATCACGATCGCGGCGTCGGTGGCGATGCTCTTCCTGGCGCTCTTCCCGAACGTCATGCCGTCCTCGCTGAACGCCGCGTGGAACCTCACCGTCACCAACGCCTCGGCGACGCCGTACACGCTGAGGATCATGACGTGGTGCGCCGCGGTCGCGACGCCGGTCGTGCTGATCTACCAGGGGTGGACGTACTGGGTGTTCCGCAAGCGGATCGGCACCCAGCACATCGCCGAAGTCCACTAGCCACGGTCAGACAGGGTCCGGGGCCCGTTGCGGCCGGCCGAGCTCTTCGCCGAAGGGAATGTTCCACGTGAAACCAGTCGATCCGCGTCTGCTCCGGTACGCCCGCGCCAGCCGCGTCTTCCTCGTGGCGTCCGTGGCCCTCGGCCTGGCCGGGGCGGGGCTGGTCGTCGCCCAGGCGATGCTCATCGCCGAGATCGTGGTCGGCGGATTCCAGCACGGTCTCGACGCCGGCGAGCTGCGCACTCCGCTGCTGCTGCTCGCCGCCGTCGCGGCCGGCCGCGGGATCGTCGCCTGGCTGACCGAGCTGTGCGCGCACCGCGCCAGCGCGGCCGTCAAGTCGGAACTGCGCGGCCGGCTGCTGGAACGGGCCACCGCCCTGGGCCCGTCCTGGCTCTCCACCCAGCGCACCGGCGAACTCACCACGCTCGCCACCCGCGGGGTCGACGCGCTCGACGACTACTTCGCCCGCTATGTGCCGCAGCTCGGACTGGCCGTGGTCGTACCGGTCGTGGTGCTGGCCCGGATCGTCACCTCGGACTGGGTCTCGGCGCTCACCATCGCGCTGACCCTCCCCCTCATCCCGCTGTTCATGGCGCTGATCGGCTGGGCCACCCAGGACCGGATGAACCGTCAGTGGCGGCTGCTCGCACGGCTGTCCGGGCACTTCCTGGACGTCGTCGGCGGCCTTCCCACCCTGAAGGTCTTCGGCCGGGCCAAGGCGCAGGCCGAGTCCATCCGCACCATCACCGACGAGTACCGGCGCGCGACCATGCGGACGCTGCGGATCGCGTTCCTGTCGTCGTTCGCCCTGGAACTCCTCGCGACGATCTCCGTGGCGCTGGTCGCCGTGGGCATCGGCATGCGGCTGGTCCACGGGGATCTGGACCTCTACACCGGGCTCGTCGTCCTGGTGCTCGCGCCCGAGGCGTATCTGCCGCTGCGGCAGGTGGGCGCGCAGTACCACGCGGCCGCCGAGGGGCTGGCCGCCGCGGACGAGGTCTTCGCCGTCCTGGAGACGGCTCCGGCCACCGCCGGGACGCTGCCCGCCCCCGATCTGCGGCACGCGGTCATCACCGTGGACGGTCTGACGGTGCACCACGAAGGCCGCGAGCGGCCCTCGCTCTCCGAGGTCTCCTTCACTGTCTCCCCCGGTGAGACGGTCGCCGTCGTCGGTCCCAGCGGTGTCGGCAAGACCACGCTGCTGGCCGCGCTGCTCGGCTTCGCGCAGCCGTCCGGCGGCCGGATCCTGGTCGACGGCACCGATCTGGCGTCTCTCGACCCCAGGAGCTGGCACCGGCAGATCGCCTGGGTCCCGCAGCGGCCGCATCTCTTCGCCGGGACCGTCGCCGAGAACGTCCGCCTGGCCCGGCCGGATGCCACCGACGAGCAGGTGCGGGCCGCCCTCCGTGACGCGGGCGCCCTCGACTTCGCCGGCCTGGACACTCCGCTCGGTGAGGGCGGCTCCGGAATCTCCGCAGGGCAGCGCCAACGGCTCGCCCTCGCCCGCGCCTTCCTGGCCGACCGTCCGCTGCTGCTGCTCGACGAGCCGACCGCCAACCTCGACGGTGACACCGAGGCGGCCGTGGTGGCCGCCGTCCGCCAGCTGGCGGTGGGCCGCACTGTCCTGCTCGTCGTCCACCGGCCGGCCCTGCTCGCGGTGGCCGACCGCACGATCCGGCTGCGGCCCGCGGCGGTCGAGGTGACCGCCGTCAGAGACCGGAGTCCCCTGGCAGCCCGTCAGGGACCGCTGTCGGCCGGCACGTCGACCACGTCGCCCGTCCTGCCCGTGGACGCGTCGCCCGCCGCCGATGGGGGACGTCCGCTGCGGCGGGTGCGCCGGATGGCGGGGCCGTTGCGCGGACGCTTCGCGCTGGCGCTGCTGTTGGGGGCGCTGGCGCTCGGGTCCGCGGTGGGTCTGATGGCGACGTCCGGATGGCTGATCAGCCGGGCGTCGCAGCAGCCGCCGGTGCTGTATCTGATGGTCGCGGTCACGGCGACGCGGACGTTCGGGATCGGGCGGGCGGTGTTCCGCTACGCGGAGCGGCTGGTGTCGCACGACGCGGTCTTCCGTTCGCTCGCGGATCTGCGGGTGGCCGTCTACCGGCGGATCGAACGGCTCGCGCCGGCGGGCCTGCGGGAGACGCGGCGGGGCGATCTGCTCTCCCGGCTGGTCGCGGACGTCGACGGACTGCAGGACTACTTCCTGCGCTGGCTGCTGCCCGCCGGTGCTGCGGCGGGTGTCTGTGTCGCGTCGGCGGCGTTCACCGGCTGGCTGCTGCCCGAGGCGGGCGTGGCGCTGGCGGCCGGTCTGCTGATCGCGGGCGCGGGTGTCCCGGCGCTGTCCGCCGTCCTGTCGCGGCGGGCCGAGCGGCGGCTCGCGCCGGCGAAGGGCGAGCTGTCGACGCAGGTCGTGGACCTCCTGACCGGTACCGCCGAGCTGACCGTGGCGGGCGCGCTGCCGGGCCGGCGGGAGCGCGCCGCGCGCTCCGACCGCATCCTCACCCGGATCGCCGCCCGGTCCGCCGCGACGACCGCGCTGGGCGCCGGACTGGCCGCACTGGTGTGCGGTCTGACGGTGGTGGCCTGTGCTTACGCCGGGATCCAGGCGGTACGGGACGGCCGGCTCGACGGGGTCGCCCTGGCGGTCGTGGTGCTCACCCCGCTCGCCGCGTTCGAAGCGGTCACGGGGATGCCGCTCGCGGCGCAGTACCGGCAGCGCAGCCGGGCGGCGGCGCTGCGGGTGCACGAGGTGCTGGACGCGCCGGATCCGGTCCGGGAGCCGGAGCGGCCGGCCGAGCCGCCGGCGCTGCCGTTCCCGCTGGTCGTCCGGGATCTGACGGCCCGCTACCCGGGCCAGGACCGGCCCGCGCTGGCCGGGCTGGACCTCGAACTGACGCAGGGCCGCAGGATCGCGGTGGTCGGCCCGTCGGGTGCGGGCAAGACGACCCTGGCGCAGGTGCTGCTGCGCTTCCTCGACGCGGAGAGCGGTTCGTACGCTCTCGCCGGTACCGAAGCGGCCGCGCTGGACGGCGACGAGGTACGCCGGCTGGTCGGTCTGTGCGCGCAGGACGCGCATGTCTTCGACAGCTCGGTCCGCGAGAACCTGCGGCTGGCGCGCCCGGCCGCCGATGACGACGCGCTGCGCGCGGCCCTTGCCGCGGCCCGGCTGGACGCGGACCTGGACACGCTCGTCGGCGAGCACGGGGCCCGGCTGTCCGGCGGGCAACGCCAGCGCCTCGCGCTGGCCCGCGCGCTGCTCGCCGACTTCCCCGTCCTGGTGCTCGACGAGCCGGCCGAGCACCTGGACCTGCCGACCGCGGACGCGCTCACCGCGGATCTGCTCGACGCCACCCGGGGCCGTACGACCGTGCTGATCACGCACCGGCTGGCGGGCCTGGCCGGGGACGCCGTCGACGAGATCGTCGTCCTCGACCGGGGCCGCGTCGTGCAGCGCGGTACGTACGCGGAGCTGGCCGCCGTCGAAGGACCGTTCCGCCGCACCCTCGAACGGGAGCGCGCCGCGGACCTGGCGGCGGACGCGGCCGGAACGACGGACGCGGTGGGCCTGGTAACGGTCTGACCGGCGGGGACAAAGCGGACCAAATACGCTGAGGGACATGGCAGACGACAGTGCGCCGACCACTCTCAGCTTCCAGGGCATGGCCTCCCAGATCACCGTGCGCCTGCCCGAGCTGCTGGAGGCCGTCGTCTCCGTCGGTACCGGCCTCGAGCTGCACACGACGCTGCGCAGGATCGTCGAGACGGCCGCCGAACTGGCCTCCGCCCGCTACGCGGCGCTCGGTGTGCTCAACGCCGACGGCACCGGCCTCGCCGACTTCGTCACCCACGGCATCGCCGAGGAGGACGCCGACCGCATCGGCGCCCTCCCGGACGGCCGTACGGGGTTGCTCGGCGAGCTCATCCGCCATCCGGTGCCGTTGCGGCTGGCCGACCTGACGAAGGACCCGCGGTCGTCGGGGGCCCCGCCGGACCACCCCCCGATGCACGCCTTTCTCGGGGTGCCGATCCGCGTCCACACCGAGGTCTTCGGAAACCTGTACCTGACCGAGAAGCGCGGTGGCGGTGAGTTCACCGAGGAGGATCTGCATGTGGTGCGGATCCTGGCCACCGAGGCGGGGATCGCGCTCGGCAACGCGCGGCTGTACGAGGCGACCCGTCAGCGCGAGCGCTGGATCAACGGCTCGGCCGCCCTCACCACCGCACTGCTGACGGGCGACGCGGCCGAGGACGCGCTGGACGTCGTCGCCGAGCAGGCCCGCAAGCTGGCCGAGGCCGCCGCCGGGCTGGTGCTGCTGCCGACCGCGGAGGGCGGTCTGGAGGTCGTCGCGGTCTCCGCGGACGAACCGGCCGGGATGCTCGGCACCGTCATCGAGGCGGCGAGCCCGGTCGCCGAACTGCTGCTGAACGGGGAGCCGGTCTTCGTCGACGACTCCTCCATGGACGTGCGGATGACCACGCATCTGGCGCCCCGGTTCGGGCCCAGCATGATGCTTCCGCTCAAGAGCAACGGCCGGGTGATCGGCACGCTCGCGCTGCCGCGCGAACGCGGCGGCAAGCTTTTCACCGAGGTGGAGCGCACGCTGGCCACCCAGTTCGCCGCGCAGGCCGCGCTGGCGCTGCTGCTGGCCGACGTTCAGCGCGACCGGGAGCGGCTGGCGGTCTACGAGGACCGCGACCGGATCGCCCGTGACCTGCACGACCTCGTCATCCAGCGGCTGTTCGCGACCGGTCTGATGCTGCAGGGCGCCCAGCGCCGCTCGGTGGTCCCGCAGGTGCGGGACGGGATCGGCAAGGCCGTCGACGAACTGGACGCCACTATCCAGGAGGTGCGCACCGCGATCTTCGCGCTCCAGCAGGCCCCCGCCGACGCGCCGGCCGGCCTGCGGACGCGGGTGCTGCGGGAGATCGGCACGGCGGCCGTACCGCTGGGCTTCCAGCCGTCCGTGCGGTTCGTCGGGGCGGTGGACGCGCTGGTCGGTGAGCTGACCGTGAAGAACCTGATCGCCGCACTGCGGGAGGTGCTGTCGAACGCCTTCCGGCACGCGGGCGCGAGCCGGATCGACGTGGTGATCGACGCGACGGTCACCCTTCCGGGCGACGCCGGGGGCGGCGGTGACGGCGACGCGGACGGGGACGGTGTGACCGGAGTGCGGCTGACGGTCACCGACGACGGGGTGGGCATCCCGGAGGACGGCCGCCGCAGCGGACTGAGCAATCTGGCGCGCCGGGCGGAGGCCCTCGGCGGGTCGAGCCGTTTCGGGCCGGGGCCGGACGGCGTGGGGACGACGGTCGTCTGGGAGGCGCCGCTGTAACGGCGGCTGTCCCGTGAGTTCCGTGCCGTCGGGTCCGTCCTGCCGGTTCAGTTGCTGCGGGCCGCCAGGATCCGCTCGATGATCCGGGCGACGCCGTCGTCCTCGTTGGCGGTGGTGCGGTGTGTGGTGGCGGCCAGGACCGCGGGGTGCGCGTTCGCGACCGCGTACGAGGTGCCCGCCCAGCTGAGCATCGCCAGGTCGTTCGGCATGTCGCCGAACGCGACGACCTCATCGGCCGACACACCGCGCTCCGCGCAGCACCGGGCGAGGGTGGTGGCCTTGCTGACCCCCGGGCCGCTGATCTCCAGCAGCGCGGACGCGCTGGAGCGGGTGATCTCGCCGTGCTCCCCGGCGGCGCTCAGCGCCATGGCGAGGAACGCGTCCGGGTCGGCGTCCGGGTGCTTGGCCAGCAGTTTCAGTACCGGTGCGCCGTTGTCGGCGAGCAGTTCCTCGGCGGGCGCGATCACCGCGTCGGGCATCGGGGCGTACGGCGGGTACGCGGGCTCGTACGAGAAGCCGTTCGTCCGTTCCACGGCGAAGGTCGTGCCGGGGACGGCCGCGCGCAGCGCGTCCACGACCGTGAGAGCGTCCTTCGTGTCGAGCGGGTACGCGGCGAGCAGCGTGCTGCGGTGCAGGTCGTAGACGGCGGCGCCGTTCGCGCAGATCGCCATCCCGTGCCGGGCGGTGTGCTCGGCGACGACGTTCATCCAGCGGGCCGGCCGCCCGGTGACGAAGAAGACCTCGATACCGGCCGCTTCGGCGTCCGCGAGCGCGGCGATCGTCCGGGCCGAGACCGTCTTGTCGTCACGCAGCAGCGTGCCGTCGAGGTCGGTGGCGATCAGCCGGGGCGTGCGGGCCGACGGGCGGGCGTCCGGGGACTGGGGATGCTCGGGGGCTGAGGTCACACCCCCCATCCTCCCGTATACGGCCACGACACCCGTACACAGGTACGGGCGCGCCGCGCCCGCGGACGGCCGCGGCAGGCCCCCCATGGCACGAGCGGCTCGTGCGGTCCGGTCAGCGGCCGACCTGGCGGGCCAGCCACGGTGAGAAGTTCGTGCCGGGGACCAGCTCCCGATAGGTCTCGTCGCCGGGAAGCGACACGATCAGCCAGCGCTGCAGAAACCGGGTCTTCACCCGCACCAGGCCGCGGTACACCGAGTCCAGGAACGCGGGGACGCTGTCACGCGGCACATCGTGGAACTCCACCCCGTCGACGATGATCTTTGCGTCGCCCTCGGAGTACAGCTCGATCTCCACCGCGGGTGATCCACCGAGTTCGACGTAGGCCTCGTGCGGCAGCGAACCGTCCGGATCGGCGACGGAGAACGCGCCCGCCCCGCTGCGGCGTGCGGACCGGTCGGCGCCGATGTCGTCGGTGACCCTGATCTCCAGGTTCTCCCGCCGCGCGATCTCGCGTACGGCGGTGACGGCGGCCTGGGTGGTGGGCAGCTGCTGGTGGCTCATGGAAATGATCATCCCTGGCCGTTCGGGCCGCCGGTCTGCGGGCCGTCCGTCCGCGGGCCGTCCTCGGAGGGGAGGCCGGCCAGGGTGTCCATGGTGCGGGCCCGCACTTCCCGTTCGGCGGCGGCGGCGATGAAGGCCGGGACGTTGCGGCGGCCGACCAGCTCGCGGACGGCGCCCACCGTGTCCGTCGGCAGCGAGACCGGGACGTGGGCCGGCTCCGCCGGGGGCGGCACGTCCGCCGCGAGATCGCCGAGGTGCCGTCTGACCTGCTCGGTGGCCATCATGCGCATCGCGCGGGCCAGTTCCGCGTCGATGGTCTGCTGGGCGAGCGGCCGCAGCCGCCGGACGAGGGACGCCGCCTCCGCGGCCTCCGCGTCGGTGGGCGGATGGTCCAGATAGCGCTGGAAGACATGCTCGGTGGTGAACTGCAGAAACCGCTCCGAGATGTACTCGACCTGGATCCGCAGCTCCCGCAGATGACCGGTGATCGCGGTCAGCGGGACGCCCGCCGCGTAGAGCTCGGCGGCGACCGCCAGTTCCTGGGGACTGGGGACGAGGAACTCGTCCTCGCTGCCGGGGACCGTCTCCAGCACCCCCAGGTCCAGGGCGTCGATGATCGCGGCCTGGTCGGGGACCCCGCCGAACGCCTCGGTCAGCTCGGCGCGGGTGATCCGCGCCGGAGTCTCGTCGGACCAGGGCCGGTCCACCTCGTTGACCAGGCCGAGGACCCCGCCGAGCCCGGTGCCCGCGTCCCACGCCTCCAGCAACTCCTTGATGCTGGCCAGCGTGTAGCCGCGCTCCAGGAGGTCGGCGATCTGCCGCAGCCGGGCCAGGTGCGTGTCGTCGTACACATTGGCCCGGCCCCGGCGTTCAGGTTTCGGCAGCAGCCCGCGGTCCTGGTAGCCCCGGATCGTCCGGACCGTGGCGCCGCTGAAGTGGGCCAGGTCCTCGATCCGGTAGGCGCGATGCTCGGCGGAGACGGTCAAACGGTCCTCCCTGGACTCACGAGGCGGCCGCGCGGCCTATCGCGCCCGCCGCGATCCGTGCCGCCGGGGAACTCGCCAGGTACTCGACAGCCCTGCGCAGAGACCCCTCCTGTGACGGATGGTACGACCGCCGGAGGTATCTGGGCATGGCCATGTTCAGCGCGGCCCAGGAGGGCAGCAGCCCCTTGGCGGCCGCCGCGCGGTGGTCGCGGAAGCGGTACCTGCCGTGCGGCAGCTGCGGATCGTGCCGCATCAGGTAGCGGGCCCCGGTCACCCAGAGATAGGCGAGCGCCGGCCAGGCGATGACCATGCCCTCCGCGCGGCGCAGATAGCGGGGCAGCCCCTCCCCGGCGACGTGCTGGTACATGTCGAAGGCGACGGCCCGGTGCTCGACCTCCTCGGCGCCGTGCCAGCGCAGCAGATCCAGCATCACCTCGTCGGTGCCGGCATCGTCCAGCGCTTCGGCGGCCAGGATCCAGTCCCCGAGCACCGCCGTGAAGTGCTCGATCGCGGCGATGAGCGAGAGCCGGAACTTCAGCCACTTGGCCCTCGGTATCGGTGAGCCGAACGGCGGCTTCTCCCCTAGGAGGACGTCGAACATCCACTCCACATGCCGGGTGTAGCGGTCGGTGTCGAGGTTCTGCTCGGCCAGATGCTCCAGGACGTAGGCGTGCTGCACGCTGTGGGTGGCCTCCTGGCCCATGAACCCCTTGACGTCCTTGAGCAGTTCCTCGTCCGTGACCAGGGGCAGGGCTTCCTTGAAGACCTTGACGAACCACCTCTCCCCGGCGGGGAGCAGCAGGTGCAGCACATTGATGACATGGGTCGCGGTCGGCTCGTCCGGGATCCAGTGCAGCGGCGTCCGCTTCCAGTCGAACGAGACCCGGCGCGGTTTGATCGCGTAGCTCATGGTGTCGTGACCTCCTTACAGGGCCTACCGGGGCTTAACGGGGGCTTACCGAGGTGTGCGGCGACTCGCCGGGGCTTACAGCGGCGGGTCGAGACGGGCCAGGCCGCGCAGCGCCCTGGGGGACAGTCGGCCCAGCAGCCGGGCGCCGCGCGCCTCAGGGGTGACGGGGACGACGGCGGAGTTGCGCATCACCGCGCGCACGATCGCCTCGGCGACCTTCTCCGGCGGGTAGTTGCGCAGCCCGTACAGCCGGGACGACCTGGCGCGGCGCCGCTCCTGCTCCGCGTCGGTGACCCCGGCGAAGCGGGTGGTCGAGGTGATGTTGGTGTTGACGATGCCGGGGCAGATGGCGCTCACCCCGATGTCGTGCGGGGCCAGTTCGGCGCGCAGGCATTCGCTGAGCATCAGCACGGCCGCTTTGGAGGTGCTGTACGCGGGCAGCGCGCGCGACGGCTGGAAGGCGGCGGCCGAGGCGGTGTTGACGATATGGCCGCCCTGGCCGCGGTCGACCATCTGCCGGGCGAAGAGCCGGCAGCCGTGGATGACACCCCACAGGTTCACGTCCAGCACCCGCTTCCAGTCCTCGGTGGTGGTGTCGAGGAAGGAACCGGCCAGACCGATACCGGCGTTGTTGACGACGACGTCGGGCACGCCGTACTCGGTGGCGGTCTTCTCCGCGAGCTTCTCCATGGCCTGCTCGTCGGAGACGTCCACGGTCTCGGCCCAGGCGCTCGGCGCGCCGATCAGCCGGGCCAGTTCCGCGGTGCGGGCCGCGGACTCCGCGTCCCGGTCCACCGCGATGATCCGTGCCCCCGCCTCGGCGAAGGCGAAGGCGGTGGCTCGTCCGATGCCGCTGCCGGCGCCGGTCACCAGCACCAGCTGGCCTGCGAACCGCTCACCGGCCGGGCCGGGCTTCTCCGGGGTCTTCCGGGCCGGACGGCCCTCTTCGTTGGACGTCACGAACTCACCGATCCACTGGGCGATCTGATCCGGGCGGGTGCGCGGCACCCAGTGCTTGGTCGGAATGGTGCGGCGCCGCAGGTCGGGGACCCACTGCTCCAGCTCGTCGTAGAGCTTCTCCGACAGGAACGGGTCACCGGTCGGGGTGATCAGCTGCACCGGCACATGGGCGTAGGCGTCCGCGCGCGGCGCGCGCAGCCGGTCCCTGACGTTGTCCCGGTAGAGCCACGCGCCGTGCGCGGCGTCCTCGGGCAGCGAGGCCGTCGGGTAGTCCGCCGAGGAGATCTTCTCGGCGCGGGCGAGCAGCTTGGGCCACTGCCTGCCGAGCACTCCGCGCCAGGCCAGCTCCGGCAGCACGGGGGTGTGCAGGGCGTACACGTACCAGGACTTGGCGCCCTGGCCGAGGAGCTGGGCGAGCCGGCGCGGGGTGGGCCGTGCGACGCGCTGCTTGATCCAGTGGCCGAAGTGGTCGAGGGAGGGGCCGGAGATGGAGGTGAAGGTGGCGATCCGGCCCTCGGTCCGCCCCACCGTGGCGAACTCCCAGCCCTGGACCGAGCCCCAGTCGTGGCCGACGAGGTGGACCGGCCGTTCCGGGCTGACGGCGTCCGCGACGGCCAGGAAGTCGTCGGTCAGCTTCTCCAGCCGGAAGCCGCCGCGCAGCGGTTCCGGCGCCGTCGAGCGGCCGTGGCCGCGCACGTCGTAGAGCACCACATGGAAGCGGTCCGCGAGCCGGTCGGCGACCTGGGACCAGACCTCCTTGCTGTCGGGGTAGCCGTGCAGCAGCACCACGGTGGGCAGCGACGCGTCCCCGTACTCGGCGACGCACAGCTCCACCCCGTCCCCCGCCACCCGGCGTTCGCGCGCCGCCCCCGGCCCGCTGCCGTTCCCGGTCCCGTCTCCCGCGCCGTCCCGGCTCATACGGCCAGCCCCGCTTCCTTCCACCGCTTCACATGCGGCAGTTCGTCGTCCAGCCAGTACGCGTCCGTCGCGGTGACCACGAGGATCTCCTCGAACTTCGCCCCGGTCCCGCGGAATCCGAGATGGGGCTCGACCGCCCACAGTCCGGGCTGCGGCGGGTGGTCGGACATCCGGTACGGGCTCCACAGCGGGGACCAGCCGTCCCGGTGGCCGTGCAGCGCGTCCTTCGCCAGCCCCTTGAGGCTCTGGATGCCGAAGCCGGCGATCTGCGGGGACCAGCGCCGCTCCCGCACGCGGTCGACCTTGTGCGCTATGACGCCGAACGGATAGGCGCGGTGGCGGTTGGCGTACCCCTGCTTCGCCATCAGCTGGTCCACGTCCTCGTAGATCGCCCGCAGCGAGCGGCGCTCGCGCACCTCACGCAGGATCAGCTCACGGTGCTCGCGCAGATCAGCCAGCAGCCGGTCATGGACCGGGTTGAGGCCGAGGCAGCCGGAGTACCCGATGTCGGCGGTGTACCCCTTGTAGATCGGGGCGGTGTCCAGGATGAAGGGCATCCCCGGCTCCAGCCGGCGCTGCGTGGGGAAGAACTGCAGCGGCACCTTGAAGCCGGTGAAGGCCGTCCGGTCCCCGAACCAGGCGAACGGCAGATGGAACCAGTCCCGCACGCCCCGCTCGCGCAGCCACTCCCGCATCATGCGGGCGGCCTCCCGCTCGGTCACGCCCGGTTTCAGCTGCGCCGCGACCGCCTCGGCGCACGCGTACGCCAGCCGCTGCACCTCCCGGAACCCGTCCAGCCCGTCCGGATTCCCGCCCCGCCCGTCCGAACCGTCCAGTACGTCCGACCCGTCCGATGGATGACTCATCACTACCGCCCACCCCTCAGTACGGCACCCAGCACGGCATGCGCCAACCCTGACATCGATGAATGTGACATCACTTCATGGCAGGGTCAAGAGTGCCCGCACCGCCTGTGGAAAACTCCGGGCCACCGCTGTCCCGGACCGCCATGACCCTGACATCCGTCCCGCGCTCGGAGGACATCCCCTACGGGAGGTCAGCCCGCAGGACTACCCCGATGGGGCCCCGGAGGGGGACGCTCCGATGTGGTCCGCGCCACTACCGTCGACAACGTGACTGTGATCGTGACCGAAAGCCTGAGCAAGCGGTACCCAAGGGTGACCGCCCTGGACCGGCTCTCCGTGGACATCACCCCCGGCGTGACCGGGCTGGTTGGTGCCAACGGGGCCGGCAAGTCGACCCTGATCAAGATTCTGCTGGGTCTGTCCCCGGCCACCGAGGGCCGTGCCGCCGTGCTCGGACTCGATGTGGCCACCGAAGGCGCGGCCATCCGCAGTCTCGTCGGGTACATGCCCGAACACGACTGCCTGCCGCCCGATGTGTCGGCGACCGAGTTCGTCGTCCACATGGCGCGGATGTCCGGGCTGCCGCCCGCCGCGGCCCGCGAGCGCACCGCCGACACCCTGCGCCACGTCGGGCTGTACGAGGAGCGGTACCGCGCCATGGGCGGCTACTCCACGGGCATGAAGCAGCGCGTCAAGCTGGCGCAGGCACTCGTGCACGATCCGAAGCTGGTCCTCCTCGACGAGCCGACCAACGGCCTGGACCCGGCGGGCCGCGACGAGATGCTCGGACTGATCCGCCGGGTCCACAGCGACTTCGGCATCTCCGTCCTGGTCACCTCGCACCTTCTCGGCGAGCTGGAACGCATCAGCGACCACGTCGTCGTCATCGACGGCGGAAAGCTGCTGCGCTCCTCCTCCACCAGCGACTTCACGCAGGCCACCGCCTCGCTCGCGGTCGAGGTCACCGACACCGACCGGCACCCGCACGGCACCGACGCGCTGCGCGTGGCGCTGACCGCACTCGGGGTCTCGGTGCAGGGCGAAGGCCCTGGATCCGGCGGCGCGAACATCGGGCACATCCTGCTGGTCGAGATGGACGGCGAGGCCACCTACGACCTCATCCGGGACGCGGTCGCCGAACTCGGCCTGGGCCTGGTCCGGATGGAACAGCGACGGCACCGGATCGCGGAAGTCTTCAGCACGGACGACGCGACGGACGACGCGACGGACGACGACTCCGACGTCCTCGAGACCGCAGGCGCCACCGGCAGCCGACCGAAGAAGGGAGGCAGCCGAGATGCAGCCTGACACCGTTCCCGCACCCGTACCCGCCCCCGCATCGCCGGAGGCCCAGCGCAGCGCCGATGTCATCCACAACATCGGCTACCGGCACTACGACGGCCCGCGCCTCGGCCGCGGCTACGCCCGCGTCTCGCTCTTCTCGCAGAGCCTGCGCGGCGCCTACGGCCTCGGCCGGTCGGCGAAGTCCAAGGTGCTGCCGATGCTGCTGTTCGCCGCGATGTGCGCTCCGGCGCTGATCATCGTCGCGGTCGCCATCGGCACGAAGATGACCAAGCTGCCCATGCAGTACATGCAGTACACGATCTTCCTGCAGATGGTCATCGCGCTCTTCGTCGCGGCCCAGGCCCCGCAGTCCGTCTCCCGCGACCTGCGGTTCAAGACGACACCGCTGTACTTCTCGCGCCCCATCGAGCGCATCGACTACGTCGCCGCCAAGTTCGCGGCGATGACGGCCGCGCTGTTCATCCTCACCGCGGTGCCGCTGGTCATCCTCTACGTCGGCGGGCTGCTGGCGAAGTTCGGCTTCGCCTCCCAGACAGCCGGATTCGGGAAGGGAATCGTGGCCGCTCTCCTGCTCTCCCTGCTGCTGGCGGGCATCGGCATGGTCATCGCCGCCATCACGCCGCGCCGCGGCTTCGGCGTCGCCGCGATCATCGCGGTCATCGCCATCTCGTACGGCGCGGTCAGCGCGGTCCAGGGCGTCGCCTACAGCCAGGGCAACTTCGACGCGGAGGGCTGGTTCGGCCTCTTCTCCCCGATCAGCCTGCTGGACGGCGCACAGTCCTGGTGGCTCGGCGCCACCGTCTCGAACCCGGGCAACTACGGCCCGCCCAATGCCTTCGCGGGCATCGTCTACCTGCTCGTGCTCCTCGCCGTGATCGCCGGCTGCTTCGGCCTGCTGATGCGCCGCTACCGGAAGGTCGGACTCTCGTGACGACGATCACCATCGACAACGTCTCGCGCTGGTTCGGCAACGTGGTGGCGGTCAACGACGTCACCATGTCGATCGGCCCCGGCGTGACGGGCCTGCTCGGCCCGAACGGCGCGGGAAAGTCCACGCTCATCAACATGATGGCCGGCTTCCTCGCCCCGTCCACCGGCTCCGTCACCCTCGACGGCACGCGGATCTGGCGGAACGAGGAGGTGTACCACCACATCGGGATCGTGCCCGAGCGGGAGGGGATGTACGACTTCCTCACCGGCGCGGAGTTCGTCCTCGCCAACGCCGAGCTGCACGGACTGCCGGACCCCGGCGCCGCCGCCCACCGGGCGCTGGCGACCGTCGAGATGGCGTACGCGCAGGACCGCAAGATCGACACGTACTCCAAGGGCATGCGGCAGCGCGTGAAGATGGCCTCGGCTCTCGTCCACGACCCGTCGGTGCTCCTGCTCGACGAGCCCTTCAACGGCATGGACCCGCGCCAGCGGCTCCATCTCATGGACCTGCTCCGGCAGATGGGCGCCGACGGCCGCACCGTGCTGTTCTCCTCGCACATCCTGGAGGAGGTCGAGCAGCTCGCGAGCCACATCGAGGTCGTGGTGGCCGGCCGGCATGCCGCCTCCGGTGACTTCCGCAAGATCCGCCGCCTGATGACGGACCGCCCGCACCGCTACCTCGTACGGTCCAGCGACGACCGGCAGCTGGCCGCCGCGCTCATCGCGGACGCGTCGACGGCCGCGATCGAACTCGACTGGTCCGAGAAGGCGCTGCGCATCCAGGCGATCGACTTCTCCGGCTTCACGGAACTGCTGCCGCGCGTCGCCCGCGAACACGGCATCCGGCTGTACACGGTCTCGCCGTCCGACGAGTCCCTGGAGAGCGTCTTCTCCTACCTGGTCACGGCGTAAGCGGCCCAACGGCCTTAAGGAGCCCACAGCGATGTACAACCCCACCGTGGCCCGGCTCACCTTCCGGGCGCTGCTCGGCAGGCGCCGCGCACTCATCCTCTTCGCGCTGCCCGCGCTGCTGATCGTCATCTCCGTCGCCGTGCGCGCCCTGGCCGGTGTGGACGACAACGTCACCAGCGACCTGCTGGGCGGCTTCGCGCTCGCGACGATGGTGCCGCTGATCGGCGTCATCGCCGGTACCGGCGCCATCGCGCCGGAGATCGACGACGGCTCGATCGTCTATCTGCTGGCCAAGCCGCTGAAGCGGCCGTCGATCATCCTGACGAAACTGACCGTCGCGATCGGCGTCGCCATGGCGTTCTCGGCCATCCCGACCTTCATCGCCGGTTACATCCTGAACGGCAACAGCCAGCAGCTCGCGGTCGCCTACGGCATCGCCGCGGCCGTCGCGTCGATCGCCTACGCCGCGGTCTTCCTGCTGCTGGGCGTCGTCACCCGGCACGCCGTGGTGGCGGGGCTCGTCTACGCGCTGGTCTGGGAATCCCTCATCGGCAACCTCGTCCCGGGCGCCCGCACCCTCAGCGTCCAGCAGTGGTCGCTGGCACTGGCGCAGAAGATCGGGGGCGGCGACATCGTGCAGTCCGACGTCGGGCTCCCGGTCGCGATCGTCCTGCTCGTCGCGGTGACCGTCGCCGCCACCTGGTTCGCCGCGCAGCGGCTGCGCTCGCTGACCCTGGCGGGCGAGGAGTAGCCGGGCATCGACGGACGGGAGGGGCGGGGGCCGGGGGTCAGACCTTGCGGTCCCTGCCCGCGCCCAGTCCCGCGGCGAGCTGCGCGCCGCACAGCAGCAGCATCAGCACGATCGGGGCGGTCCAGCCGCCGCTGCTCTGGTAGAGCGCGCCGGCCGCCAGCGGTCCGGCGGCGGCGAGCAGATAGCCGACGCCCTGGGCCATGCCCGACAGCCGTGCGGCGGTGAACGCGTCCCGGCTGCGGAGCACGATCATCGTCAGCGCCAGCCCGACGGCGCCGCCCTGGCCGACGCCGAGCAGGGCGGCCCACGCCCAGGCGCCGCCGACCGGGTCCACCAGGAGCCCGACGTATCCGGCGGCGGTCAGACTCACGGCGACGGCCACCAGCGGACCCTGGTTGCGCATCCGGCCCGCGAGCAGCGGGAAGACGAACGCGCCCACCACCTGGATCAGGTTGCTGACGGCGAAGACGACCCCCGCGGTGCCCTTGCTCATTCCGTGGTCGGTGAGGATCGTCGGCATCCACGCGATGACGACGTAGACGAGCAGCGACTGCAGGCCCATGAAGCAGGTGACCTGCCAGGCCAGCGGCACCCGCCGGAGCCCGGCGTCCCGGACCGGAACCGGGCTGTTCGTCCGGGGAGCGGCGGCCGCGGCGAAACGGGTCCTGCGGGACAGCACCACCTGCGGGAACCAGACCGCCGCGGCGACGGCCGCCGGGAGGGCCCAGAACGCCAGGGCGGCCTGCCAGCTGCCGCCGAACGACTTCTCCAGGGGGACGGACACCCCGGCGGCCGTCGACGCGCCGATGACCATCGCGCAGGTGTAGAGCGAGGTCATGCTCGCGGCCCGGTGCGGGAAGTCGCGCTTGATCAGGCCGGGCATCAGCACGTTCAGCAGGGCTATCGCCGTTCCCAGCAGGATGCTGCCGGCGAACAGTGCCACGACCGAGGACAGCGACCGCACCACGATCCCGGCAGCCAGCGCCGCCAGCGCGGCGAACAGCACCTGTTCGGTGCCGAACCGCTGCGACAGCCGGGGCGCGACCATCGAGCCGAGCCCCAGGAAGAGCACCGGCACCGACGTGACCAGGCTGCTCACCGTCGAGGAGAGCCCGTAGTGCGCGCTGACGTCGCCGACCAGCGGCGCCATGCTGGCCAGCGCGCCCCGCATGTTGAGCGAGGCCAGCACGATGCCGGCCAGCAGCAGTACGGGGTGGGAGAGCAGCCGGGGCGACCCGGACGGGTGGCCGGGCTCCGCGTCGACGAGCGGGACGGTGGCGGTCGGACGTGCCAAGGCGGGCCCCTTTCCAAGGGTGGTGGCGAGGTGATTCAGCTGGTCGGGTGGTCCGGTGCCGCGGCGAGGAGGGCTTCGACCGCACGCAGCGGCTCCCGCAGCAGCGCCCGCGCGGCGCTGTCGGCGGCCTGCGGGTCCCCTGCCTCGATGGCGTCGACCAGCGCGGTGTGCGCCGCCAGGTCGATCGGCGGCATGTCGCTGTCGCCGACCGCGGCGAGGAGTGTCTCGCGGACCGAGGAGCTGAAGTAGCGGTAGACCTCGGTCAGCGCGGCATTGTGCGCGGCCTCCACGACGTACTGGTGGAAGCGGACGTCGTCGTCGGCCTGCGCCCCACCGGTCAGTTCCGCGCCGTGGTCGTGCACGCTGCCGAGCGCGGAGCGCATCCGCTCCAGGTCCTCCGGCGTCCGCCGGGCGGCGGCCAGCCGGGCGCCTTCCGCCTCCATCGCGATCCGCAGCTCCAGCACGTCGCGGATACCGGCCCTGCGCATGCCCAGGAGCACGGCGGCGGGGTCGGCCCGGGAGATCACGTAGGTGCCCTGGCCCTGCCGTGACTCCAGCTGGCCGGCGTGCGCGAGCACCCGGACCGCCTCGCGGACCGTGTTGCGGCCCACGCCGAGCAGGTCGGCGAGCTCGTGCTCGGTCGGAATGCGCATCCCGACCTGCCAGGTACCGGCGGCGAGCTGCTCGCGGAGCTGCTCGACGACGGTGTCGACCAGGGATCTGCGGTCGGCTGCGTGGAGTGTCATCCGGTCATCCTACAACTGCATCCGTGACTCATTCGAGTGAGGTTGTTGAAAGTTAAATGGAATGGAGTTATGGTGAATGAAGTTGAACGTTGAACTACTCGTAAGGAGCACATCATGGGACTCTTCAACCGCACCAAGACCACCACGGGCAGCACCGCGGGCGTCGCCGTGGCGACCGGCCCCGCCGCCGGCGACCTCTCGCACCTCACCGGCGAGTACACCGTCGACCCGACCCACAGCGAGATCGGCTTCTCCGTCCGGCACGCGATGGTCACCACCGTCCGCGGCCAGTTCGCCGAGTACGAGGGCGCGCTGCACCTCGACGGCAGCAACCCGCACCTGTCCACCGCCGAGCTGGTCATCAAGGTCGCCAGCATCGACACCAACCAGGCCCAGCGCGACGAGCACCTGCGCACCGGTGACTTCTTCGACGCCCCGGCCTTCCCGGAGATCACCTTCCGCTCCACCGACGCCGAGCGCCTCGGCGAGGACTCGTACCGCATGACGGGCGACCTCACCATCAAGGGCACCACCCGCCCGGTCACGCTCGACCTCGCCTACAACGGCTCCGCCAAGGACCTGTACGGCAACGAGCGCGTCGGCTTCGAGGGCACCGCGAAGATCGACCGCACCGACTGGGGCCTGAACTACAACGCCGCCCTGGAGACCGGTGGCGTCCTCATCGGCGAGCAGGTCAAGCTGCGCTTCGACATCTCCGCCATCAAGGGCGCCTGACACCCCCTGCCGGGTGTGCGCGATCAAGAACGTCCGAAACGCGATTGGCCGGGTCAGCCGGCCCTGACAGATGATGTGGGGGATGGCCGCAGAGCAGGACACCCCGATCCCCGTCGAGCGCCGCCGCATCACCCTCCAGGGTGTGGGGCGCTTTGGCGCTTCCTGGGTGCGTTCCTCCCCCGGGACCCACATCTGGCTGCTGATCCTGACGATCACGACCTGTGTGGTCGCCGTCGTGTCACCCCACGTGCGGGCGTACCTGCTGCACCACGTCAGCACCAACCTCATCGAACTGCGGCAGCACCCGGTCCGGGTGCTGCTCGCCAGTGCCCTGTGGGTGGCGACCCCGTCCGGCTTCGCCATCTACTTCGTCTTCTACGAGCTGATCCACGCGCCCGCCGAACGCTGGATGGGCACCTGGCGCTGGCTCGTCGTCGTCGCCACCGCGCACATCGGGGCCACGCTCGTCAGCCAGAAGGCCGTACTGTTCGGCATCCATTACGACCGGCTGCCGCGTTCCCTCGCCCACACCGTCGACGTCGGGGTCAGCTACGGGATGGCCGGTGTCGTCGGCGTGCTGACGTACCTGGTGCCGCGTCCCTGGCGGTGGGGCTATCTGCTGGGGATCCTGACGTTCTTCACCGTGCCCGTCCTCACCAGCCGCACCTTCACCGACCTCGGGCATCTCACGGCCGTTCTCATCGGCCTGGCCTGCTACGGGCTGACGCCGACCGCGCGGAAGCCGGACGGCCCGCACCGGCCGGAGCCCCGTAACGGCCGTCGGCCGGTCAGCGACCGCCGGCCGGCGGAAGCGCCCGGCACAGCGCTTCCAGAGCGCCGCTGAACGCATGGTCGGACGGCGTGCCGTAGCCGACGACCAGCCCGTCCTGCACATCCATCGCGCTGTCGGGATGCCGGTATCCGGCCAGGCCGTCCAGGACGAGACCGTGCCGCGCCGCGGCACGGACCGCGGCGCTCTCGGTGCCGGGCGGAAGTTCCAGCACGGCGTGCAGCCCGGCCGCGACGCCGGAGACGCCGATGTGCGGGGCGCGCTCGGCCAGCGCGGCGACGAGCTGGTCGCGCCGCAGGCGGTAGTGCTGCCGCATCCGGCGAACATGGCGGTCGTACGCGCCGGAGGCGATGAAATCCGCGAGGGTCAGCTGGTCCAGGGCGCCGGCCGTGGCCTCCCGCTCGCCCTTGGCCGCCACCACCTGTTCCACGAGCGGTCCCGGAAGCACCATCCAGCCCAGCCGCACCGCCGGTGACAGGCTCTT
The DNA here is from genome assembly GCF_027158125.1 of Streptomyces sp. H39-C1. Lineage (NCBI taxonomy): Bacteria > Bacillati > Actinomycetota > Actinomycetes > Kitasatosporales > Streptomycetaceae > Streptomyces > Streptomyces sp. H39-C1. The sequence goes on along the minus strand of NZ_JAPVLS010000001.1, from coordinate 25,648 downwards.
GCTGACCGATCCGAGGTAGACGACGCGTTCGGGTTCGAGGCCCTGCACCGCGCCGACCGGCTGCCGGTCGTAACGGAATTCCCCGTCGTAGTCGTCCTCCAGGACGATGCCGCCCGTCGTCCTGGCCCAGTCGACGACGGCCGCCCGCCGATCCGGGCCGAGCGGACCGCCGGTCGGGAACTGATGGGCGGGGGTGAGCAGCACGGACTTCGCGCCGCTCGCCGCCAGATCCCTGGTCCGTGCGCCCTCCGCGTCGACGGCCAGCGGCACCGTACGCATCCGGGCCGCCGCCAGGATGCCGCGGTGGAAGGCCAGCCCGTACGCCTCGACGGCCATCGGGCCGCGCAGCACCTGGACCAGCAGCCGCAGACCATGGGCGAAGCCCGAGCAGACGACGACCCTGGCGGGGTCGGTACGCACCCCGCGGGCGCGGGCGAGGTACTCGGCCAGCGCCTCGCGCAGCTCGGGGCGGCCGTGCGGGTCACCGGGACCGAACGCCTCGGTGGGCGCGGCGGTCAGCGCGCGGCGGGCGGAGGTGAGCCAGGCGGCGCGGGGGAAGCTGCCGGCGTCGGGCTGGCCCTGCAGCAGGTTGTACGCGGGCCGCGCGGTGCGCGGGGAGGGTGCGGCGACGGCGGGGGCCGGGTTCGGCTTCGGTGGCGCGGTGCGCGGCGCGACGCGGGTGCCGGAGCCCTGGCGGGCGGTGAGCCACCCCTCGGCGACGAGTTCGGCGTACGCCTCCGCCACGGTGTTGCGGGCGATGCCGAGGTCGGCGGAGAGCGAGCGGTAGGGCGGCAGCCGGGTGCCGGGGGTGAGCCGGCCGGTGCGGATCGCCTCGCGTAGCGCCCGCATCAGCGAGGCGCGCCGGCCGCCGGGGCCGGTCAGCTCCAGATGGAGATCGCTGCCGATGGACCCGTCGGGACCCGGCCCCGCACCGTCAGCCGCACGCGCATCCCCACCCGCCGGATTGACCCTGCGAACCGTCATGGGAACGCACGCTACTCCCGGTCGCCCTAGGAGGTGATGGCGAAGAGCCGTTCCAGGACGACCGCGATGCCGTCCTCGTCGTTCGAGGTGGTGACCTCGTCCGCGACGGCCTTCAGTTCGTCGTGCGCGTTGGCCATCGCGACGCCGTGCGCGGCCCACGCGAACATCGGCAGATCGTTCGGCATGTCGCCGAAGGCGATGGTGTCGGCGGCCGTCAGGCCCAGCCGGCGGGCGGCGATGGAGAGGCCGGTGGCCTTGCTGAGGCCGAGCGGCAGCAGTTCGACGATGCCCTCGCCGGCCATCGTCACCCCGACCAGATCGCCCGCGACCTCGCGTGCGACCCGGGCCAGACCGTCGTCACCCAGGCCCGGGTGCTGGAGGTAGAGCTTGTTGAGCGGGGCGCTCCACAGCTCGCTGTCGTCCTGCATGTGGATGACCGGCAGCTCGGGGTTGTGCTGGTACCCCGCGCCGATCAGGACCTCGCCGTCCAGGCCGTCCCGGCTCGCGGCCAGGAAGAGCGGGCCGATCTCGGCCTCGATCTTGGCCAGCGCGAGTCCGGCGAGCTGGCGGTCCAGCGTCACGGACGTCAGCAGCCGGTGTTCACCCGCGTGGTAGACCTGCGCGCCCTGCCCGCACACCGCCAGGCCCTCGTAGCCCAGGTCGTCCAGGATGTGCCGGGCCCAGGGCACGGAACGGCCGGTGACGACGATGTGCGCGGCGCCCGCCGCGGTGGCCGCGGCGAGCGCCGTCCGCGACCGTTCCGAGACGGTGTGGTCGCTGCGCAGCAGCGTGCCGTCCAGGTCGGTGGCGATCAGCCGGTACGGGAGGGGCGCGGAGGAGCTCACTTGCTGACCGGCTCCAGGAACTCACGGCCGCCCAGGTACGGGCGCAGGATCTCCGGGACCCGGACCGAGCCGTCGGCCTGCTGGTGGTTCTCCAGGATCGCCACGATGGTGCGCGGTACGGCGCACAGCGTGCCGTTGAGCGTGGCGAGCGGGCGGGTGCCGTTCTCGTCACGCAGCCGGATCGACAGCCTGCGGGACTGGAACTCGGTGGTGTTCGACGTCGAGGTCAGCTCGCGGTACTTGCCCTGGGTCGGGATCCACGCCTCGCAGTCGAACTTGCGCGACGCCGAGGAGCCCAGGTCGCCCGAGGCCAGCTCGATCACCTGGAACGGCAGTTCCAGGGCGGTGAGCCACTGCTTCTCCCACTCCAGGAGCCGCTGGTGCTCGGCCTCGGCGTCCTCCGGCGTGGTGTAGACGAACATCTCGACCTTGTCGAACTGGTGCACCCGGATGATGCCGCGGGTGTCCTTGCCGTACGACCCGGCCTCGCGGCGGTAGCAGGGCGAGAAGCCCGCGTACCGCAGCGGCAGCTTGGCCGCGTCGATGATCTCGTCCATGTGGTACGCGGCGAGCGGGACCTCGGAGGTGCCGACCAGGTACAGGTCGTCCTTCTCCAGGTAGTACACGTCGTCGTCGACCTGGCCGAGGTAGCCGGTGCCGGCCATGGCCGCGGGCTTGACGAGGGTCGGGGTCAGGATCGGGACGAAGCCGGCCGCGGTGGCCTGCGCGATCGCCGCGTTGACCAGGGCCAGCTCCAGCAGCGCGCCGACGCCCGTCAGGTAGTAGAAGCGCGAGCCGGAGACCTTGGCGCCGCGGTCCACGTCGATGGCGCCGAGGATCTCGCCCAGTTCCAGGTGGTCCTTGGGCTCGAAGCCCTCGGCGGCGAAGTCGCGCGGCGCACCGAGCTGCTCGAGGACGACGAAGTCCTCCTCGCCGCCGATCGGCGCGTCCGGGTGCACGAGGTTGCCGAGCTTGAGCAGCAGGCTCTGGGCCTCCTGCGCGGCCTCGTTCTGCTCCGCGTCCGCGGCCTTGACCGCGGCCGAGAGCACGCCGGTCTTCTTCAGGAGTTCGGCCTTCTCGTCCCCCTGGGCCTTGGGGATGAGCTTGCCGAGCTGGCGCTGCTCGGCGCGCAGTTCGTCGAAGCGATGACTGGACGACCTGCGCCGCTCGTCGGCGGAGAGGAGGGCGTCGACGAGCGCGACGTCCTCTCCACGGGCGCGCTGGGAGGCGCGCACACGGTCGGGGTCCTCACGAAGCAGGCGAAGGTCAATCACGGCTACAGGCTACCGGGGCGGCGGGGTCCGACGCGACAAGTTAAGGGCTTTTGGTGGCGTTATGTCCGTTTCTGGGAAAAGGGGAGCGAAATGCAATAACGGACAAAAGGGTGCCGTCAACCGAATTCACCGCATCCCTCCATCGGGGCACCGCCCTTGTGGAGAACGGGAGTTGGGAGGGGGTGCGGACCCGAGTTATCCACAGGTGGATGGGGATTCTTTTCCTTTGTCCACAGGTTGTGTGTGCGAACTGTGGAAGACGGAGTTGATCGTTCCGGACGCCCGGTGCTCGGCGAAGGATTCCCGGTCCAAACCCTCTTAACACTCACTTTCGAGTGAGAAGTGTTCCCCCTATAGAGTTGATCAGAGGAATTGGGCTGACGAAGGGTGACCTGGGCCACTGTGGACGGGCTCGGTGCCTGTGTGCCGATTTGTCGACTAGGTCAGATTGGTCTGTCGACTTATCCCCAGTTATCCCCAGGCTGGACCTCGGGCCTGTGGATAACTCAGTGGACAACTACGGGGACACCGGCGGGCCGCCTTGGAGGGCAGCTCAGCCCCGCCCGTCCAGCGCCCGGCCCAGCCAGTCGGCGGCGTCGGTGAACTCGCTGTCGGTCGTGCCGGGGCGTACCTGGGGACGGACCTCGTCGGCCCGCGGGTACGAGCCCAGGAACCGGACCTGCGGGCAGATCCGCTTGAGCCCCATCAGCGCCTCGCTGACCCGCCGGTCGGTGATGTGCCCCTCGCAGTCCACCGAGAAGCAGTACCGGCCGATGCCCTCGCCGGTCGGCCGGGACTCGATGCGCACCAGGTTCACACCGCGCACCGCGTACTCCTGCAGGAGCTCCAGCAGCGCGCCCGGGTGGTCGTCGCCCAGCCAGAAGACGGCCGAGGTCTTGTCCGCGCCGGTCGGCGCCGCCGGGCGGGCCGGGCGGCCGACCAGGACGAAGCGCGTCGCCGCGTTCTTCGCGTCATGGATCTCGGTGACGAGCGGTTCGAGACCGTACGTGGACGCCGCGAACTCGCCCGCGAACGCGCCGTCGAACCGGCCCTCCTGCACCAGCCGCGCCCCGTCCGCATTCGACGCCGACGACTCCCACAGCGCGTCCGGCAGCTGGGCCCGCAGCCACTTGCGCACCTGCGGCTGGGCGACCGGGTGGCCGGTCACCGTCTTCACGTCCTTGAGCTTCGTGCCCGGCCGCACCAGCAGCGCGAACGCGATCGGCAGCAGGACCTCGCGGTAGATCATCAGCGGCACGCCGGTCGCCAGCTCGTCCAGGGTGGCGGTCACGCCGCCCTCCACCGAGTTCTCGATGGGCACCAGCGCCCCGCCGGCCTCGCCGTTGCGCACGGCGTCCAGCACGGCCGGCACCGACACCATCGGGACCAGCTCCCGGGTCGCCGCCTCGGGCAGCGTTCTGAGCGCGGCCTCGGTGAAAGTGCCTTCAGGACCCAGATAGGTGTAGCGGCTAGCCGACATACCGTCACCCTAATGCGCCGGACGGGTTCACGACTCCAGCAGCCGCTGCCCCACGTACTCACCGGGGCCCGGCGCGCCGGGGACCGCGAACAGGGCGCTCGACTCATGGCGCAGAAAGCGGGACAGCCCGTCCCCGCGGTCCAGTTTCCGCTGTACGGGGACGAATCCCCGCTGCGGATCGGCCTGCCAGCAGACGAAGAGCAGACCGGCGTCCGGGGTCCCGTCGGAGCCGATGCCGTCGTGGTACGAGAACGGCCGGCGGAGCATCGCCGCTCCGCCGTTCGAGGCAGGCGCCGCGACCCGGATGTGCGCGTCGCCCGCGATGGCCGGCGCCCCCTGGGCGTCCCGCTTGTCCAGGTCCACCGGGGTCGTCCCGGTACCGCCGGACAGCGGTGAGCCGTCCGACTTGCGGCGGCCGATCACCTTCTCCTGCCGCTCCACGGACAGATGGTCCCAGGAGTCGAGCAGCATCCGGATCCTGCGCACCACCGCGTACGAGCCGCCCGCCATCCACTGCGGTGAGCGGGCCGTGCCGCCGGCCGGAACGAAGATCCGGCGGTCGAAGTCCGGGTCGGTGGGCTTGGGGTTGTTGGTGCCGTCCACCTGGCCCATGAGATTGCGGGACGTCATCGGCCGCGGGGTCGCGCCGGGTGTGCGGTTGAAGCCGTTCATCTGCCAGCGCACCCGGGCGGTGTCCCCCGCGGCCTTCTGCAGCACGCGCAGGGCGTGGAAGGCGACGAGCGCGTCGTCGGAACCGATCTGCACCCACAGGTCGCCGTTGCTGCGGGCCGGGTCCAGCGCGTCCGCGGAGAACGGCGGGAGCGGCGCGAGGGCCTGCGGCGCCCGGTCCTCCAGACCGGTCTTCGGGAACAGCGAACCGCCGAACCCGAAGGTGACGGTCAGCGAGTTCGGGCCCGCGTCGTAGGCGATCTGGTCGTCGCCGGTCTCCAGTCGGCCGCCGATCAGCTGCTCGGCCGTCGCCGACCAGCGCCTGAGCAGCGCCGCGACGTTCTTGCGGGTCTGCCCCGCGGTGAGATCGAAGGCCACCAGATGGCCCCGGGCCTGCTGCGGGGTGGTGATGCCGGCCTGGTGCGCGCCGTCCCGGAAAGGGACGCCGGTCGCGCCGACCGAGGCCGGCGTCGCCGGCTCGTCCCGCAGGGCGGCGGCGCCGAAGGCCCCGCCCGCGCCGCCGACGACCAGACCCGCCGCGCCCGCGGCTCCTGCGGTGCCGAGCAGCCGTCGCCGGGTGAGGTGCCGCCCGGCGGGGAGCTCGTCGGCGGCGCGCTCGTCCGTGGTCCGGTGTTCGGTCGTCCGCTGCTCGGTCATGACGTGATCTCTACGTTCTTGGTCTCGGTCACCTGGTCGATCTCGGAGGTCCGCACGGTGACGGACACCTCCCACGTTCCGGCCATCGGCAGCTGCACCGAGGCCGCGGTCCAGTGGCCGACGTCGAGGTGCTGCAGCGGTACGGGCAGCGGGCCGATGTTCTTGGCCTTGAGGGTGAATTCGAGCTTCACCTCGGGCACGTCGACCGGCACCGGATCCGCGCCGGAGATCAGGACGTGCACCTCGTTCTGGCCGACCCGGCCCGGATCGATGGTGATCAGGGCCTGGCCCTTCCCCTTGGGGCCGCCCGTGTCGTACGGGATGCGCACGCTGAGCGGCAGCCCGGAGGAGGAGGTGGCGGGGGCGGGCGCCGAGCCGGTCTTCGCCTGCGCCGCGCGGCCCGGCTGGGTGCCGGTGAGCAGCGTCGTCACGGCGAGGACGACCACCGCGACCACGACCTCGGCCAGCACGGACTTGCGCAGCCCGCTGCGTTCGAGGTCGGCCTCGCGGGTGCGCTTGGCCTGGGTCCTGTCCCGCGCGGTGCGCTGGAGCCGCAGTTGCGCCTGGCGGGCGGGGTCGGTGGACGAGCCGGCCACGACGCGTTCCGGCCGCTTGACGGCCGCCGCGGCGGTGACGGGGACGGCGGGCGCGCCGAGCCGCGCGGTCCAGCGGCGCGACAGCCAGGCCAGCTCGACGAGCAGGACGACCAGGCCGATCTTGACGAGCAGCAGCTGCCCGTAGGAGGTGGAGACGAAGGCGTCCCACGAGCCGAGCTGCCGCCAGGACTGGTAGATGCCGGTCGCGACCAGCGTCGTGACCGCCGCGAAGCCGATGCGGGAGAACCGCTGGACGGCTTCGCGTTCGATGCCGAGCCCCGCCACCAGGGAGGTCAGCAGGGCGGTCAGGCCGCCCAGCCACACCGCCATCGACAGCAGGTGCACGACGTCGACCGGCATGGCCAGGGCGGACTGGATGCCGACGGAGGCGTGTTCCGCCATCGCCCAGGTCGCGGCGATACCCGTCGCGATGACGCCGCCGCCGATGCCCAGCCCCCAGGCGAGGTCGGCGCGCTCGGCCCGCTCGCTCTCGTTGGCGGGCGTTCCGCGTTTGGCGTACGAGCCGAACAGGACCGCCAGGAAGACGGCGGCGGCGGCGAGCAGCAGCAGTCGGGACAGCAGGGCGGCGCCCGGCCGGGTGTTGAGGACGTCGCGCATCACGCCGAGGTCGAACGCGTCACCGAGCCCGCTGCCGTTCACATATGGCCCGCGCAGCATCAGCAGCGCGATGGTGGACGCGACGAGCGCGACCCAGCCGCCGACCGCGATCCGCTGCATGGGGCGCAGCAGCGCGCCGCGCGGCCAGCACACGGCGAGGAAGACGGAGGAGCCGACGAGCAGCGCGTACCCGGCGTAGGCGATGTAGCGCCCGATGCCGTAGAGGACGCCCGCGGCGCCGCCGCCGACGGCCTGGTCCTGGTCGGCGAGGACGACGGTGGTCTTGGAGGGGGCGCCGACGGAGAACGTGAAGGCGCCCGCGACCGGGTGGCTGTCCTCCGAGACGGCCTTCCAGGCGACGGTGTAGGTCCCGTCGCCGAGTCCGGCGCGCAGCGCGACCACGGCGGTGGAGCTGTTGCCGTTGGCGTGCTGTGGCGTGCCGCTGTCCACCCGGCCGCCGGCCGGGTCGAGGACCCGCAGCGAGTCGGCGGACAGCAGCACGCCTTCGGAGAAGGTGAGCAGCACCTGCTGCGGCGCCGTCTTGACGACGGAGTCCTCCCCGGGGTTGGTGTTCACCAGCGCGGCATGCGCCGAAGCCGGGGCGGCGGCCCCGAGCACGACGGCGAGCAGGGCGCCCAGTACGACCAGCGCACGCCTGATGGTCATCGTTGCTCCCCTCAGTCCTTCGGCCGGTAGCCGGTCGGCTCGACCGGCACGGTGACGCCGATCGGGCCCGCCTCGGCGAAGTGCAGTTCCATGGACACCTTGTCGCCGGCCACCGGCTTGTGCGTGAGTTCCCTCAGCATCAGATGATTTCCGCCGCTGCTGAGCGTAAGCCGCCCGCCCGCCGGGACGGTCAGGGAGTTCACCTTGCGCATCCGGTTGTCGGTGGTGGTGTGCAGGGTGATGTCGGCGGCCAGGTCGCTGCTGACCGAGGTGAGTTCCGCGTCGGTGTCGCCGGTGTTGGTGACCGTGAAATACCCGGCGGCCATGTCGGCCATCACCGGCTGCGGTATGTACGCCCCGCTCACCGCGAGCTTCGGCCCCTTCGTCCCGGCGTGTGCCGAGGCGTCGGACGCCGAGGAACAGCCGGCGAGCGCGAGGCAGCCGCCGAGGGCGACGGTGGCGATCAGGGCATGGGCGGGCCTGGGGCGCCTCACGGTGCCTCGCTCCTGATGAGCTTCGGCAGGTCGGCGGCGAACTCGTCCGAGGTGGTGCCCGACATGTAGAGCACATGTCCCTTGTCGTCCTTCGGCCAGAAGGCCAGGACCTCGGCGCCGTGGGTGACGGTGATGCTGCCGTCCTTCTCCGTCACCGGCTTCTCGATGCCGACGCCGACGGATTTCGCGGCCTTCTGGATCGTGCCGAAGTCACCGGTCAGGCCGATGAAGTCCTTGTCCTGGGCGGCCAGCCACGAGCCGAGGCGCTGCGGGGTGTCGCGTGCGGGGTCGGTGCTGACGAACACGACCCGCAGTTTCTCCTGGTCGGGCTTGGACATCCGCGACTTGGCGATGGCGAGGTCGCTCATCGTCGTCGGGCACACGTCCGGGCAGTGGGTGTAGCCGAAGAAGAGCAGAACGGGCCGGCCCGCCGTCTCCTTGACCAGGTCGTACGGCTTGCCGTGGGTGTCGGTGAGGGTCAGTTGCGGCTTGTTGAAGGGGGCGTCGAGGAGGGTGCCCGGCTTGGACGCCGCTCCGGAGACGACCGCGAGCGGTTCCTTGGAGTCGCCGCTGGAGGCCCCGCATCCGGCGAGGGCCGCGACGGCCGCCAGGGCCACGCCGATCTTGATCGTTGTACGCATGAAGTTTCCCGGGGAGTGCGATGGCGGGGCCGGGCGGCCGTACGGGCCGGCGGCGTACCGATGCGACGGCGTACCGGGACTCGCGGGGTCCCGGCACCACGTACGGAGCATCGGACGTGCCGACGACGTGCCTTACGGCCGCCCGGCCGGTGCGTCAGGCGGAGGTGCGGCGGCGTCCGGCCAGGACACCGAACGCGACGCCGATGACGCCGATGACGATTCCGGTGATGCCCAGGATCCGCGCGGTCGAGTCACTGCTGTCGGAGTCGGCGGCCGCGGCGGTCGTGGTGTCCTTCGCCTTGGCGTCGGCGGCGGGGGCCGCGGCACCGTGGGCGTCCGTCGCCGCCGCGGTCAGCTTCAGCGCGGGCGCCGGGTTGGCCGGCTCGGCCGCGCCGGCCTTCTCCTCCTCGATCCAGCGGACGACCTCGTTGTTCGAGTACGTCTGGAGGGCCTTGAAGACCAGCTGGTCCGTGTCGTCGGGCAGCGGCCCGAACGAGACGGGGAACTGCTGGAACTGGCCGGGCTCGATCGTGCCGCCGCTCCAGGTGATCTTCGTGACGGCCTCGGTCACCGTCTTGCCGTGCATGGTCATGGGCTTGGCGAGCTTGGTCTTGGTGACCTCCACCTTCCAGCCGGGCACGGCCTGGGTGGAGACGGACGCGATCGGGTGGTCCGCCGGCAGGTTCACTTCGACCTTGATCGTCGAGGCGTTGTCCCGCTCGTTCGGGACCTTGAACGCGACGGTGCTGTAGCCGCCCTTGGGGGCGCTGCTGGGCGTGACGGAGACATGGGCGAAGGCCGGAACGACGGCCATCAGCAGCGCGGAACCGGTGAGCGCGCCGACGGTGGTCAGGCGGCGCATGCGGGAACTGTTCATGAGAGGACTCCACGGTGAGTGGTGAGGGAAGGGCCGGCGCGTATGCGGAACGCGCGAGACCGCCGTCCCCGTGGACCGGTGGGAACCGGACCGGTGGAGACCGCTCGCGTCAGACCGCCAGGGCGTAGGCCGGTGGCCCGCGCCGCGGCAGGCTGTGGCGCAGCCGTACGCTGCGCGCCGATCCCCGCCCGGTGGCGAACCGGCGGGGCCGGAGCGCGGCGAGCCGGTCGTCGGCCGCTCCGGCTACCAGGACGCGCACCAGCGCGACGAGTACGCCGCGCAGCACGTCGGCCGACAGGCTCACCAGCCGCCACAGGGCGGCCTCGCCGCGCCGCAGCAGCCATCCGACGGCCAGCGCGGCGAACAGGTGCGCGAGCAGCATCGGCAGCGAGTACGCCATCGCCGCGTGCATTCCGGTGATCCCGGTGTCACCCGTTCGAGTGACGGGGCTCATGGACATCGCCGACGCCGGGTCGATGCCGGCGTCGCGGACGATCCGTTCCGCGCTCTGCTGCGTGAGGGCCGCCGACGAGGTGTGGCTGCCGCACAGCAGCCGGCCGGCCAGCGCCAGGACACCGGCGGAGCCGTCCCGGCCCGTCGCGGGGTCCGTGCAGGCCTGTCCGGCGCCGAACACGGCGTGCAGCGCGAGCTGCCCCAGAGTGAGCGTCGTGGCGATCCCCCGGAGCGACCGTTCCCGCCCGGCCAGCGGCGCGGCCACGGCGAAGACCACGAGGGACCCCACCACCAGCGCGCCGGCCGGCACCCCGTGACGGGACGCCAGTCCGTGCCCGGCCGCGGACAGCACGACACAGACCGCGGTGAACACCGCGGCCCGCAGCAGTCGCAGCCCGGCGCCCGCGCGCACGGGGGAAACGGAGGATGGGGATGCCATGACGGGCGTCATCCTCTCACCGCCGGGAACCGGCGCATACGGGGGGTGTCCGGCTTGCGGGGGTGCGGGCGAGTCGCCCTTTTACACCTGTACGCCGGGGTCCCACATCCGCCGAATGAGCGGCATCACGTCAAGAGGACGCTTACGGGGCGCAATTCGTGGCTATAGGTATCCGTAAGTCGAGCCGCGGCCTGGAGGCTGGAGCATGAGCATCTGGTGGTCTCTCCACTTGCGGCGCGAGGCCGCGAGCGTTCCGCTCGCCCGACGACTGCTGCTGGGGACGATGCAGACCGCCGGTGTGGACCCGGAGATCTGTTACGACCTGTCGGTGGCACTGTCCGAGGCCTGTGCGAACGCGGTGGAACACGCGGGCGAGGGTGACTACAGCGTGACGGCGCGCATCGACGGCGACCGCTGCCGTATCGAGGTCGCCGACTCCGGCCCGGGCTTCGCGCCCGACCGGCCACGTCACCAACTCGCCCGGCCGCTGGCCCTGAAGGGCCGGCATGCCGAGGACGGACGGGGACTGTTCCTCATCGAGGCGCTGGTGGACCACGTCCACTTCCACAACCGGCCGGGCCACGGCGCCGTGGTGACGATCGACAAGGTCCTCAAGTGGCGGGACGACTCGCTGCTCAAGGCGTCCTGAGCTGAGGGAGATCCTCCGGCGCTAAGGGGCGGCGGGGTCTTCCTCGGCCTGCTCTCCGGCCTCCTCATCGGCCTGCACGAGGAACGCCATCACCGTGGCGCCGAGCAGGACCGAACCGGGGGTGTGCGGGGCGCGGGCGGCCTCGTGCAGGTCGGCGAGGAGCTCCGCCATGCGCGTGCGGAAGGTGTCCCAGGCCTCGGGCGCGACCCACAGTTCCGCGTCGGAGGTCACACCGTCCTGCCCGGGTGCCCGGCGGGCGGCCCGGTCGCGCAGGTTGTGCGCGAGCGCCTCGGCGAGCAGCGGGGCGCCGTCCTGCCGGTTGGACAGCGGGGTGCCGTGCACGGTGCGGTAGCGCCGTTCCCTGCCGCCCCGGTGGGAGCGGACCTCGGTGAGCTCGACGAGTCCTGCGGCGTCCAGCCGGCGCAGATGCTGGCTGGCCAGCGCGTGCGAGATGCCCAGCTCCCGGGAGAGCTCCGCCGCGGAGAGCGGGGCGGCCCACATCAGCGACAGCATGCGCAGCCGTACCGGATGGGCCAGGGCGCGCAGCGCGGGGTCGGTTGTCGTCACGGCGGCCAGTAAACCGCCCCGGGTGCCGTATCGCGGCGCCCGAGGCGGTTCACACAGGTCACGCATGCCGAGCTCTGCGTGTCAGCCCTTGAGGCCGGCCATCCACGCCTCGACCTCGTCGGAGCGGCGCGGCAGCCCTTCCGACAGGTTCCGGTTGCCGTCGGCGGTCACGAGGATGTCGTCCTCGATGCGGACGCCGATGCCGCGGTACTCGGCCGGCACCGACAGGTCGTCCGCCTGGAAGTACAGACCGGGCTCGACGGTCAGCACCATGCCGGGCTCCAGCACGCAGTCCACGTACGTCTCGGTCCGCGCGTGCGCGCAGTCGTGGACGTCCAGGCCGAGCATGTGGCCGGTGCCGTGCAGGGTCCAGCGGCGCTGCAGGGCGAGCTCCAGGACCCGCTCGACCGGGCCCTCGACGAGGCCCCACTCGACGAGCTTCTCGGCGAGCACGCGCTGCGAGGCGTCGTGGAAGTCGCGGTAGGCGGCGCCGGGCTTGACCGCCGCGATGCCCGCCGACTGCGACGCGTAGACCGCGTCGTAGATCTTGCGCTGGATGTCGCTGAACCGGCCGTTGATCGGCAGGGTCCGGGTGACATCGGCGGTGTAGAGGCTGTGGGTCTCCACACCGGCGTCCAGGAGCAGCAGCTCGCCGGAGCGGACCGGGCCGTCGTTGCGCACCCAGTGCAGGGTGGTGGCGTGCGGTCCTGCCGCGCAGATCGAGCCGTAGCCGATGTCGTTGCCCTCGACGCGGGCCCGGAGGAAGAACGTCCCCTCGATGTAGCGCTCGGAGGTCGCCTCGGCCTTGTCCAGCACCTTGACGACGTCCTCGAAGCCGCGGGCGGTGGAGTCGACCGCCGCCTGCAGCTCGCCGATCTCCCACTCGTCCTTGACCAGCCGGAGCTCGGAGAGGAACTCCTTCAGCTCGGCGTCGCGCTCGGCGGTGACCTTGTCGGTCAGCGCGCCCTCGACGCCCGCGTCGTAGCCGCGCACCACCCGTACGGGTCCGGTCGCCACGGCCAGCTTCGCGACGACCTCGCGGACGTCCGAGCACGGCAGGCCGAGCAGCTGGGCGCCCTCGGCGAGGCTGTTGCGGCGGCCGGTCCACAGCTCGCCCTGGCCGTCGAGCCAGAACTCGCCGTTCTCGCGGCTGGAGCGGGGGAGCAGGTACGCGGTCGCGTCGTGCCCCTGGCCGCCCTTGGCGGGCTCCAGGACCAGGACGGCGTCCTGCGTCTGGTCACCGGTGAGGTGGACGTACTCACTGGACGCGCGGAAGGGGTATTCCGTGTCGTTGGAGCGCGTCTTGAGGTTGCCCGCCGGGATGACCAGCCGCTCGCCCGGGAAACGGGCGGACAGCGCGGCCCGGCGGCGGGCGGCGTGGGGCGCCTGGGCGATCGGCCGCAGGTCGTGCAGTTCGGTGTCGGCCCACTCGGACTTCATCAGCTCGGCGAGCTCGTCGGAGACCTCGGGGTAGAGACCGTTCTTACGCTGCTTGATCGGCTGCTCTTCGGCCGCTTCGACCTCTTCGGACACGTCCTGCCTCCTCGCAATAGACCGATCCATCGTATGTGCGTACGGAAGGCCGGTTACAGAGGGCTTAGGTCACGAAGTGCGGCAAAGCGGACCTGGCGGGTTCTGGCGGGTCCAGGGGGGTCCAGCGGGTTCGGGGGGATGGGGGGCTCAGTCGAAGCGGACGACGAGCAGGACGACGTCCTCCGCGCTGTCGAGGGTGTCGAGCCCGTCCGGCAGCACGGTGCGCAGCACGTGGTCGGCGAGCAGGTCCGGGTCGTCGCGGGTGGCGCGCGGCGCGCTCTGGGCGGCGGCGTGCAGCCGGGCGAGCGCGCGGTCCATCGGTTCGCCGGTGCGGTGCAGCAGGCCGTCGGTGTAGAGCAGCAGCGTTTCTCCGGGCTCCGGCCGGACCTCGACGCTGGGAGCCTCCCAGCAGCTCAGCATGCCCAGCGGGGCCGACAGCGAGGTCTCGACGTACTCGATCCGGTGGTCGCCGATGATCAGCGGCGGGCAGTGTCCCGCGCCGGCCAGGACGAGCTTGTGCTGATCGGGTTCCGCGTACGCGAACAGCGCGGTCGCCGAACGGGCGGGCTCGGTGAGCCGCAGCAGCAGCTCCAGGTCGGACAGGACGGCGACCGGGTCCTCGCCCTCCATGACGGCGTAGGCCCGCAGCGACGCCCGCAGCCGGCCCATCGCGGCGACCGCGCTGGGACCGGAGCCGGTGACGCCGCCGACCGCGAGGCCGAGCGCGCCTTCGGGGAGTGGCAGCGCGTCGTACCAGTCGCCGCCGCCCCGCGGCCCGGTGTCGTGGCGTACGGCCATCCGTACGCCGGCGACCCGCGGCAGCCGGGCGGGCAGCAGCTCCTCGGCGAGGGTGGCGAGGGTGCCGCGGGCGCGGCTCAGTTCCAGCTGGCGGGCGATGTGTTCGGCGGCGTACCGGCCGTAGAGACCGACGAGATGGCGCTGGCGTTCGACCGGCGCGGCGGGTTCGTCGTACAGCCAGACGGCCGCGCCGAGGTGGCCGGTCCGCTCGGTGGTGAGCCGCAGCGCGTAGCTGGCGTCGAAGCCGAGGTGCGCGGCGACCTCGCGGTGCCGCGGGTCGAGGCCGGGCTCGTGGGGCAGATCGGGGTGGATGATCTCGTCGCGGCCCGCGGGACGGTCGCTCTCCGTGGCGCCGGACGCGTTCGCGGCAGCGGTCGTGGGTGTCGTCACGGGCGTTGTCGTGGGCGCCGAGGTGTCCGCGGGCGCGGTCCCGTCCGGGCCGTCCCCGGTGCCGGTGGGGCCGCCGGGGATGGCCGCGCCGGCGGTGCTGCCGGTGCTGTCGGTGCTCTCGTCGGTGCCGTCGAGCAGGATCCCGTAGGAGGCGGCGCCGTGCGGCACGGTCTCGATGGTGCCCAGGTCGGCGTGGCCGAGGCCGAGGCCGACGGTGGTGTCGGGACCCAGCCGGTCGGCGGGTTCCAGCACGAGCAGACCGCGGCGCGCACCGACCAACGCGGCGCCGGCCCGCAGCACTTCCCGCAGCGCTTCGTCGAGGCCGGTGGTGCGCGCGAGGCGTTCGGTGAGCTCATGGAGTGTGGTGAGATCGGAGATCCAACAGGCCAGCCGGTCCTGGACGGCGGCGAGCCGATCCACGGGGCGGCATTCGGCCGCAGGGGCGGAAGTGTGTGGCGCGGCGGGAATGGGTGGCTTGGTTCCGGCCACTTTTGGCACCCGGGTGGTGCTCATGGCCGACGGCTTCCCGTGAGATCACGGCCTGCGCGACGAACAGTGCTATTTGTCGGCGATTCAGGATTTTTGCCGACTCGCGTGCGGGGCTTGATGAAGCAGGTCAATTGCGTCAATAGCATCGCAAACCCCCATATCGTGCTGCGCCGCTACCAGGTTTCCACTTGTACACGCCTGATCGTGGGCATGTCCAGGATTGTGCTGGTAGAAGGAGTGGTGTCGTACTCCGAAAGCTTGGCCGAAAATGACCACACCCGAAGACAATTGACGGTCGACTGATGCCGTCCAACAGCGCGTCATATTCACGGTGGTGGGTAGGAACCCGGTGTCTGGCTCCAGCGTCCTACTAGTAGATGACGGCCGGCCTACCCCCGAGTGGCGGGGTGTTCCCACCCCCAGCGGAACCGCACAGCGCGGCATACAGAGCAGACAGAACAGCAAGCGCCATGCGTGCGCCACCCCTCGCCACGTTCCACGCTCGGCTAGCAGCGTGATGCGCTGCCTTGTAAGCGGTGTGCTCGAGATTACGTTGTGTCATGGGCAGATCCTCTGAGCGTTAACGGAAAGGAACTTTGCGCTATGCGCGAGATCCTCGGAAGGCGACGCAAGCTCTCGTTCCGGTGGAGAGGCCAGTCCGCGCTGCTCAGCGCGGTTCTCACCTACACGGAACAGTGGAAATGGCCGGTGGTGCCCGGTGTCGGGCACGACCGCCGCGGTTCCTGGCGGGCGGCGGGGGCGCAGCCATGCGCCTGCCCACGCCCGGACTGCCCCGTCCCCGGCGTGCACCCGCACGATCCCGGACTCATGGCGGCCACCCGCGACCCGCGCATGGTGCGCTGGTGGTGGACGGCCCGCCCCGACGCGCCCGTGGTGCTCGCGACGGGCGACCGCGTCTCGGCGGTCAGCCTGCCGGCCGTGGCCGGTGCGCGGGCCCTGGACACCCTCGACCGGCTGGGCGTCCGGCTCGGCCCGGTGGTGGCCACCCCGACGCGCTTCGTTCTGCTCGTCGCCCCGTACTCCCTGGAGGAGTTGGGCGAGTTGCTCGATTCCCACGAATGGGTGCCCAGCTCATTGCGCTATCACGGGGAGGGCGGCTACGTGGCGCTGCCGCCGTCGAGCAGCAGCGGGGGACAACTGCGGTGGATCCGGCCGCCGGTGGTCGACGACGGCGCCACGTCGCCGTGGCTGCCGAGCGTGGCGCTCATCGTGGACACCCTCGTCCGCGCGGGCCGGACGGCACCGGACGGAACGCACCTCACGTACTGAACGCACCTCACGTACTGACGGGACACGCCTCCACGTGATGAGGGGGCCGGGGAGAGGCGCTCGTCGGCCCGGTCCGGCGGGCTCTCGGCGGCGTCACTCGTTCGGGTAGCAGCAGGGGGCCGTTGCCCGGTATACGGGGCAATGGCCCTCTTTTCTGCGTGATGGGCCCGATATGTTCGGCGCACCGCACCAGCCGCAATCCTTGACAGGTGGAACCCGATGGAGCGCGCTCCGAATCTGCGCATGATCGCCCTCACCAGTGTGATCGCGCTGGCGGTGGTGCTGCCGTTGGCCGCCGCCACGGCGGGTCCCTCCGGCCCCGCGGGTCCGCCGGCCCGCGCCGCACGGAGCGACAGGCCGCAGTCCGTGCCAGGGGTGGCGGACGGTACCGGCGCGGGGACCGTCGACGGCCTGCTCCCGGGGCTCGGGCCGGCCTCCGGCGGTTCTTCGGCCGCAGGTAGCGCTCCAGGGCCGTCCGGGGGCTCGGCTGCGGGTCCGGGCGCCGGCTCCGGCGCGCTGCGGCCGGTCGCGGCCTGCGGGCCCCAACTCACCTCGCCCGAGGGCGTCCAGGCGCAGACCTGCACCATCGCCGTAGGCGGCGACACCTGGGCCCGTACGTACTACCGGAACGGGACCGGCGGCCCGCTCGGCGGAGTGCTGACCCTGATGCGCCCCGACGGCCGGACGGTACGGGTGGAGTGCTCCGTCGGGGCGGGGAACGGTCCCGGTTCGTGCGAGACGCCGCGCGAGCGGACGGTGAAAGCGGTTTCGCCGGATGACGGCACGGCGGAGATCTACAGCGCTGTTGCGGAGTTCGCTTCGGCGGGAAGTGAGCGAATGCTGCTACGGGCCGGTAGCAATCGGTAGCAATAGCTGAACAGAAAATCAGCCAATGTAGATCAACTTCCGGACATCGCCTAGTGAGGGGCGGATCCGGGCATGGCAAAACCCGGTCGCTGGCGACGGGGGATGCACCAGCGACCGGGCTGTTTAAACGGTAACAAGAATTCTTCCGTACGCAAATTCGCGAGAAGGAGCCGGAAGCCGTAATTGCCGGTGGGCAGGCGGAGTTGTGACCGGAGTCACTCGTTCCGCGGCGGCCCGCCGCAGTGCGGGCCGCCTCCGTTCCGCCCGGCTCAGCTGAGCGTGATCTGCCGGTTCATGAAGCCGCTGCGGGCGCGGCGCTCGTCCCCGGTCAGCGGCGCGGTCGCACCGAGCGCCTCCAGGAGCCGCTCGCCGAACGCGGCGGCCGGCTTCTCGACCTCGTCCGCGCCCATGCCCACCGGCAGGTCCCACACCGGCACGACCAGCCCGTGCGCACGGAACGAGCCGACCAGGCGGGTGTTGTCGCCGAGCGAGGACGCCCCGGCGGCGTGCAGCCGCGCCATGGCGTCGAGGAGCTGCTCCTCCGGGTGCGACATCACCCAGCGCAGGTGGTTCTTGTCCGGCGTCTCGCACCAGTACGCGGCGTCCACACCGGACAGCCGGACGGTCGGGATCGCCGCGGCGTTGGCGCGTTCCAGCGAGGCCGCGATGTCGCCGGAGGCGTCACCGGCGTTCTCCAGCCAGAACTCGAAGCCGGTGTGCACCACGGGCTCGAACGGCGCGTCCAGGTCCAGCAGGTCCTGCATGCGCGGGCCGTCGCCGTCGGTGCGCGCGCCCTCGACGGGCGAGCCCGGCTCGGCGGTCAGCGCGCGCTGCAGGATGTCGGCGAGACCGCGGCTGAGGTCGCCGGAGGCCGTGTCGTTCTGCAGGCCCAGCAGGACCTTGCCGCTGTCGCGGCGCAGCCCCGGCCACGCCATCGGCAGCACGGTCGCCAGCGTCAGCGACGGCACGTCGGCGGGCAGCCCGCCCTTGAGCGTCAGCTCGACGGTGGCGGCCGGCACCAGCTCGCGGAGCGCCACCCAGTCGCATTCGCCGGGCAGCCCCTCGAAGGGCCGCAGGACCAGCTCGGTCACCGCGTGCGAGGCCTCGCGGCCGTGGCACGCCTTGTACCGGCGGCCGGAGTTGCAGGGGCACGGCTCCCGCGCGCCGACTACTGGGATCTCCCCGTCGACGATCTGCGGGGCATTCGTCTTCGTCGGGCGCTTCTTGGCCATGGCTCGATCTCTCCCGGTACGGCTACGTTTCGGCCGTGAGCCTAGCGCTCGCCGGGCCCCCAGCCGGAAACGCGCGGGGGAAACCTTCGACGGATCCGGGAAAGAGCGGCGAACAATCGCCGTCAGAACGCTGCCTCGCGGCCTTGTCCGGGACGGGCTCCGCCCCGGGACCGCTACGGAAGATCGTCGAACGGGTCCGCGAAATCGATGGGGATGTCCAGCCGCGGCACCAGGTCGTCGCGCCGCGCGTGGCGGCTTCTGACCGGCAGCAGGGCCCATACGGTGACCTCGCCGGGCCCGTCCCGCACGCCCCAGCGCAGCGACAGGTTGCTGACGATGCCCAGTCCGCGGCCGCCCCGTGCGGTGAGCGACGGGCTGGCCGGCAGCGGGCGGGTCGGGCCGCCGCCGTCGGTCACTTCCACGCTGAGCAGGCCGTCGTCACCGATCCGCCACGCGGCGCGGATGCCGCAGGGGTCGGCCGCGTCGTCCGCCTCGCCGGGTCGTTCGTCCGGGCCGTCGCAGAGGGGACGCGCGTGCCGGTAGGAGTTGCTCAGCAACTCCGACAGGATCAGCACCGCGTCGTCCACCACCGGCTCCGGCACCTCGTGCGCACACAGCTCACTACGGAGCCTGCGCCGTGCCTCCGCCACGCCCATCGGACCATGCGACAGGGCCATGGTCGAGGACGTCGGCACCTCTTGGGCCACCACCAACGCCACCCCCGAGACCTCCTTCACCCCACGCCACGGGATGAATGCCCCCTTGGACTGGACCGGAAACAAGCCAACTGCGATCTATTGGGGCACTCACATCGGTCGAACACGGTCCGAACGCGCCGGTGCACTCCCCGTAATACCGTTATTTACCGCCCCAATTGGGACAGCACCAGCTTCGGCCGATTGGTGATGATCGCATCGACCCCGAGCCGCACACACAGGTCGACGTCCGCCGGCTCGTTCACCGTCCACACATGGACCCGGTGCCCGGCCCGGTGCAGCCGTGCGACGTACCCCGGATTCGCCCGCAGGATCCGCATGCTCGGACCGGCGATGCGCACCCCGGCGGGCAGCCTGCCGTCGCGGTGCCGCGGCGAGACGTACTGCATCAGATAGACGGTCGGCAGCGCCGGCGCCGCCGTGTGCACGCGGCGCAGCGAACGGGACGAGAAGCTCATGACGCGCACCGCGGAGCGCTCCCCCGGCGGCGGCGCGTCGAGGCCGAAGCGGCGCAGCAGTTCCAGCAGCCGCTCCTCGACCTGGCCGGCCCAGCGGGTGGGGTGCTTGGTCTCGATCGCCAGCTCGACCCGCCGTTCGGTGTCCGCCACCAGTTCCAGCAGCCGCTCCAGGGTCAGCACGCTGCTGCGCTCGTCGTCGGTGGTGTCCGGGGCCTCACCGTCGGTGTGCTGCCCCTTCCACGAACCGAAGTCGAGCGTGGCGAGGTCGGCCAGCTCCATCGACGAGACGGCGCCGCGGCCGTTGGACGTACGGTTCACGCGCCAGTCGTGGACACAGACCAGTTCGCCGTCGGCCGTCAGCCGGATGTCGCATTCCAGGGCGTCGGCACCGTCCTCGATGGCCCTGCGGTAGGCCGCGAGCGTATGTTCGGGTACGTCCTCGGACGCCCCTCGGTGGGCGACGACCTGGATCGGGTTCCCGTCCGGGAACGCATCCCGGACCGCATGCGCAGAAGTCACCGGGCTATGGTGCCATCGCTGCGCGTCGCGGTGGAAAGCAGACCGCCCGCGCCTGGGCACCGCCACACCCCCGGCTCCATACGCGGGCCATAATCCCCGACTCCATACGCGGGCCATACACAGCTACCGCTTACGGCGGTCCGACACCCAGTGGGAAATGCTGTGTCCAGTCCGACACCCGCGCTCTGACCATAGGAGAACCGCTGTGAGCACCGAGAACGAGGCCGGCCAGGTCCCGGCTGCGCCCGAGTCCGGCGCGGAGTCGGTCGCGCCGGAGCGCGGCGAGCTCTCGAAGGCGCCCCTCCCGGCCGAACCCGCCGCTCCCGCCGCCCCGCCCGCGCCTCCGGCCGAGCCGCCGACCGCCGTCCTGCCGGTGGTGCCGCCGGCCCCGGCCGAGGTCCCCGCGCCCGCCGCGCCGGTGGCCGACGACCTGCCCGCACCGGTGCCGGCCTCCGTGTCGCACGGGGATCCCACGCCGCCCGCGGCGTACAGCGAGCCCGACACGTCGTACCGCGAGCCCGTCCCGTCCTACGGGGAGACCGCCGCGCCCGCGTCGTACCGCGAGGTCGCCGCGTCCTACACCGAGGCCGCCGCGTCCTACAGCGAGCCCGCCGCGGACCCGTACGCCACGCCTGCCGCGGACCCGTACGCCACGCCCGCCGCCGTGCTGACCGCGGCGCCCGGCCAGTCGCAGCCCGACCCGTCGCAGGCGCACGCCCAGCAGCCGTACCCGGGCGCCCCGCAGACGGCGCAGTTCCCGCAGTACGCCGGTGCCGTCCCGCAGCCCGGCCAGCCGGGCGGTCCCGGCGGCCCGGTGTGGGGCACTCACGTCCCCGTACCGCCGCCCGGTGAGCGCAAGCCGCGCGGCATGGGTTCGATGGTCGCCGCCGTGCTGGTGGCCGCGCTGGTCGCCGGTGGTGTCGGCGGTGGCGTCGGCTACTGGGCCGCACGGCACGAGGACAACTCCAACTCCACCACCGTCAGCTCGTCCTCGGACCCGAAGGTCCTGGACCGCGCGCCGAACTCCGTGGCCGGCATCGCCGCGAAGGCGCTGCCGAGCGTCGTGACGATCGAGGCGTCGGGCGGCAGCGAGAGCGGCACCGGCACCGGCTTCGTCTTCGACAAGCAGGGCCACATCCTCACCAACAACCACGTGGTGGCCCCGGCCGCCGACGGCGGCAAGCTGACCGCGACGTTCTCCAACGGCAAGAAGTACGACGCCGAGGTCGTGGGCCGAGCCCAGGGCTACGACGTCGCCGTCATCAAGCTGAAGAACGCCGGCGACGCCAAGCTCGACCCGATCCCGCTCGGCGACTCCGACAGCACCAAGGTCGGCGACGCCACCATCGCCATCGGTGCCCCCTTCGGCCTCTCCGGCACCGTCACCACCGGCATCGTCAGCGCCATGCACCGTCCGGTCGCGTCCAGCGACGGCCAGGGCGCCAGTGCCTCGTACATGAGCGCCATCCAGACCGACGCCTCGATCAACCCCGGCAACTCCGGCGGCCCGCTGCTGAACGCCAACGGCGCGGTGATAGGCATCAACTCGGCCATCCAGTCCGCCGGTGGCAGCGGCGACGGCCAGACGCAGGCCGGCAGCGTCGGCCTCGGCTTCGCCATCCCGATCAACCAGGCCAAGCGCGTCGCCACCAACCTCATCGCGACCGGCCAGCCCGTCTACCCGGTGATCGGCGTCTCCCTCGACACCCAGTACCGCGGCGAGGGCGCCAAGGTCACCGAGAACGGCAACAGCGGCAACCCGGCGATCGTCCCCGGCGGCCCCGGTGACAAGGCGGGCCTGAAGGCCGGCGACATCATCACCAAGTTCGACGACACCGTCATCGACAGCGGCCAGACCCTGATCGGCGCCATCTGGCAGCGCCAGCCCGGCGACAAGGTCACCATCACCTACACCCGCGGCGGCAAGACCTCCACCGCCACCCTCACCCTCGGCAAGCGCGACGGGGACGAGAAGAACTGACCCTGGCGGTCAGGAACGACAGGAGGTGAGGTGCCGGGCGACCCGGCACCTCACCTCCTGTCGTTTCCCGTGCGCTCAGGCGAGTCCCCCCGCGATGGCGCGGCGCACGGCGTCGGCCCGGTCGCGGATGCCCGCCTTGGCGAACAGGTTGTTGATGTGGGTCTTGACGGTGGCCTCGCTGATGAACAGATTCTCGGCGATGGCCCGGTTCGGCAGGCCCTGGCCGATGAGGGTGAGCACCTCGCGCTCGCGGCGGGTGAGGTCCGCCGGCAGCGGCTGCTCCGGCGCGGGCGGCTGGGTGCGAACGGAGGCGAGGAGCCGGTTCTGGACCTCGCGGTCGAGCACGGACTGGCCGGCGGCCGCCGCCCGGATGGCCCGGACGATGTCCTGGCGACCGGCGTTCTTGGTCAGATAGCCGCGGGCTCCGGCGCTCAGCGCGGCCAGGATCGAGTCGTCGTCGGCGAAGGTGGTCAGCACGACGACGGCCACCTCGGGGTGGTCCTCGGTCAGCCGGCGGGTCGTCTCGATGCCGTCCATGCGCGGCATGCGCAGATCCATCAGCACCACGTCGACCGGCCCGGCGGCGACCGCGGTCAGCACCTCGGTGCCGTCCGCCGCAGCAGCGACGACGTCGATGTCCTCGGCCAGCGCGAGGACCGCGGCCAGCGGTTCCCGGACGGCGGCCTGGTCGTCGGCGACGACCACCCTCAACGGCTGGTGTTCCTCGGTCCGTTCACTCATACGGGATCACTGCCTCCACCTGCCAGCCGCCCTGGTCCGGTCCCTCGGTGACCGGCCCCGCGGTGATGGTGCCACCCAACAGGGCGACGCGTTCGCGCATTCCGATCAGTCCCATGCCGCTGCCGGCGCTCACGGGCGCCGTACGGGTGGCGGGCCGGTTCCGGATCCGCAGCTCCGTCGAGACGGCGAACGCCAGCTCCACCGCGACCTCCCCGCCGGGCGCGTGCCGGGCCGCGTTGGTCAGCGACTCCTGGGCGATTCGCAGCAGGTTCTGGCCCACCTGGGCCGGCACCTCCCGCTCGGTCCCGGTGACGGTGAGGGCGTCGTGGTGCCCGGACGATGCGAGCATCGCGGTCAGGCTCTCCAGCAGCGGCAACGCGTCCTCGCGCAGGGCATGCACGGTCCACTGCGCCTGTTTCAGGCTCTCCTTGACGAGGCTGTGCGCCTTGTCGTTGGCCTCCCGGACCTTCGCCAGGTCACCGGTGTCGAGCAGCGCGTCGGCCAGCTCCAGCTGCATGTTGATCCCGGCCAGCGAGTGCGCCAGGACGTCGTGCACGTCGCGGGCGATGCGGCTGCGCTCGGTCAGCACGGCGGTCCTGGCCTCGGCCCGGGCAGCACGCTCGGCGGACTCCGCCGCCTCGAGCACCGCCTGGAGCGCCCGCTGCCGGCCGCGGCGGACGATACCGGGCAGGACCGGGATGCCGGTGGCCAGGCCGACGGTCCAGGGCAGGACGTGGTAGCCCGGACCGAGGCGGAAGTAGAGGGCGCCGGCGCACAACAGGCTGCACAGCAGCGCGAGAACGAGGGCCGGCCGGGCCTCGAGGCGGTAGCCGATGTGGCCGGCCAGGAAGAAGGCGAAGAGGTAACCCGATCCGCTGCTGCTGACGCCGATCAGCGCGGCCGCCGCGATGATGCCGAACGTCAGCCAGTACAGGGCGAAGCGCGGCGGCACGTCGGTCTCGGGCAGCGTCCGGGCCAGCAGCACCGCGCAGTTGATCACGAAGAGGACGGCGACCGCCAGGCCGCGCCCGCTGAAACCCATGGGCCGGATCGTCACGACTCCGGCGACGATGACCCCGACGGCCACCAGCCAGAGCCCCCAGGGGTCCCGCGCGGGAAACGGCCGGCGGGCCGGCGCCTGGTGGGGCGCCGACCCGGGGCCGGGGGCGTTGTCGGGTATGGGCACGGCGTGACGATAGCCCACGGTCAGGCGGCGCGTTCGAGGGTGGACCTGCCGCGGTTCATGGTCCGGGCCGGCTTCAGGTGGGCCGTGATCCGGCTCCGTATGAAGATCGTGGCGAGGCGGGTGACCACCTCGGTCAGTGCCATCAGGACGAACGCCGCGACCCAGGCCTGGTCGCTGGTGATGTGGTGGGTGATGCTGAACCGGGCCACGTCGTCGGATCCGCCGTGACTGACCCACAGCTGGAAGCCCATCCGGGCTCCCATGCCGAGCACCCACAGAGCCGCCGAGACCAGACCGGCCTTGATCAGGAGGTGCCCGCCCACAGAACGGATCCGGGTGTAGACCCCGCCGGCGATGCCGAGGACGGCGCCCGCGCCCACGAGGGCGCCGATCAGCACCAGGTCGTTGCCCGCGGTGGGGATCGAGTCGAGGTACGTGTAGGCCACGAAGCTCACGATCCCCAGCGGAATCAGGAAGGACCGGAGGTCCAGGCGGCCTTCCCGCAGCTGCCGGAAGACGACGAGGACGAGGGCGATGTCGGTGATCCACTCGGTTGTTGTCATGCCCCAAGCCTGCTGCCGCACGGCTTTTCGCACCTGGACCCATGGGTGGAACCACGGGTGGAGATTCACCGGACGGGCCCGTCGGCGGGTGCTCCGACCGCCCTTTCGGGGAGCGAGCGGGCCAGGTGCCGGCCACCGGCCCTCCCGGAGCGCGTCAGACGCTAGGCTGTAGCCGCTCCACCGCAGGTGGGCGGGGCACGGGAGGATTGCCCGAGCGGCCTAAGGGAACGGTCTTGAAAACCGTCGTGGCAGCGATGTCACCGTGAGTTCGAATCTCACATCCTCCGCAGTACGAAGGGGCGTCCGCAGGTGCGGGCGCCCCTTCGTCGTCTCTCGGGAGCAACTCTCAGAGCCGGTGCACCTGGTAGGAGCGGTGGCGGCCCGGGACGCGGGAGAGGACGCCCTTGCTCTCCATGATCTGCAGATGGTGGGCGACCGTCGCGGGGCTGCGCAGGCCGACGGCCGCGCCGATCTCCCGGACGGTCGGCGGATAGCCGTAGAGGTCCGTCCACTCGACGATGACCTTCGCGATCTGCTCCTGGCGATCGGTCAGGTACCGGGGCCCGTCCGCGCTCATGGCCGCGCCCTCTCGTTCGTCACGCTACTCGTGGGGTCCGGTGCCGTGGCCCGGGTGGTCATCTCTCGGCGGACTCCGTGGAGCGGCGAGCCGGCGCAGGGCCGTGCGAGCTGCGGGCGCGAGCCCGAACGCGTCATGGCTCGGCAATTCAAGCACGTGTTCGAATTATGGCGCAGCCTGGCGGGCGGCGGAGGCGATGGTGGCGGCGGCTTCCTGGCGGGGGAGACCGGTCCTGGTGGCGGCGTCGATGAGGGCGGGGGCGAGGGAGTCGCCGTGGCCGGATTCGTAGGCGCGGCAGGCGGCCCAGTAGAGGCGCGTGTTGCGCTGGCCGCGCGGGGAGTCGCGGACGAACTGGACGAGGGCGAGCGCGTGGCGGGGGGCGGTGCGGCGGGGTAAGGG